>JAUYAR010000141.1 GCA_030693415.1 Candidatus Cloacimonadaceae bacterium
AGAATAACTCACAGGATTCACGCGTATCCAGTGGCTTGTTGATCTGCACGAAAACTTCGCTTGGGGGGCATACTATGGAGGGGTGTAGCGCTATCGCAAAAAGTGGCAACCTAGCGTCAACTATATTAGGACTTGACAAGATGTCCCGTCCGCATGCCGATGCTGCGAAGGTGGAAAGGTGGAATGGGTTTGTGTCTATCGATCACGGGGTTTCGCATTTGATGCACCCCGAGCTATCTTGTATCGCCCCTGATAGGGCTGCCTATTCACCCATTCACCTGTTCGCCGACAAACATCTCTCCGTCTCCGCAGCATCGGCATGCTGCGCAACGGGCACCACCTTTCCTCCTATCATCAATCCCCAGCCCCATGTTTTTCTTGACAATTTCTTAGCACTCAAATACGTGGTTTGCTAATTGAACAATATAGCTTATACTATAATTAAAAAATATCATGGAGGAATCACATGAAACTCAGACCTATTGAAGATCACGTTGTCGTGAAGATCGAAACCGCGGCACAGGAAAAAAAAGTTGGCGGAATCATCATTCCCGATACGGCAAAAGAGAAACCCCAGATGGCGGAAGTGATCGCCGTTGGGACAGACGAGGAATTACAGAAGGTAGTGAAAGTGGGCGATAAAGTTCTTTATGGCAAGTATGCCGGCACTGAGATCGAAATTGACGGCGAAAAGCTGTTGATTCTCGCCAAAAGCGACATCCTCGCCATCGTCGAGTAGAACAATGTCGGTGCATGAATTGAGCGTAAATAGTTTCGCAGCCGAAGTTTTGCAAAGCGATCTGCCGGTTTTGGTGGATTTCTGGGCACCATGGTGCGGACCTTGCAAAGCACTCACTCCCACGATCGAAAAAGTAGCCCTCGAGACCGAAGGGAAAGTCAAGGTTGTAAAGTGCAACATTGATTCATGTCCTGAGATCGCAGGTAGATACTCGATCATGTCCATACCGACCCTGCTCATCTTTTACCAAGGTGAGATCGCCGGGCAGTTGGTCGGTCTGGTGCAAAAGGACAAGATATTAGACAAGCTGAAAGCATATATGTAATCGGCGTATCAGATCATAACAGCAAAAAAAAGGCTCAACCATATAAGGTTGAGCCTTTTGCATAGCAACTGGATTTATCAGTGCCGGCTCGCGTCTCTCACCAGTTCATAGAGCAGATAGCCGTTTAGCATATAGAGCACTTTGTCAAAGTCCTTCTCACCGGGGATGATGACATCGGCGTTTTTCTTGGTGGGTTCGATGAATGCCTGATGTGAGGGTTTCACTGTTTCCAGATATTGCTCCAGGACGGATTCGACTTCATAACCGCGTTCCAGAGTGTCCCGATAAATTCTGCGAGCGAGGCGGATATCGGAATCCGTATCGACATAGACCTTGAGGTCGGAGAGCTCTAACAATTCCGGGTAGTAAAGGGCAAAGATTCCTTCCAGGATGATGACGTCGGCATTGGCGACGCAGAGGGTACCCTCGCTGCGGGAGTGATTGATGAAGTCATAATCCGGTACGTTGACCGCGCTGCCGGCAAGCATAGCCTTGATATCGGTCATCAGATAATCCCGGTCGATGGCATCGGGGTGGTCAAAATTGGTTTGCAGAGCTTCCTCGCGGCTGAGATAGCTGAGGTCTTTGTAATAGTTATCATGGGAGATGATGACGTGTTTGAGGGAGGGGATGCGTTTTCCGATAGCGCGAGCCATAGTCGTTTTTCCCGAGCAGGTTCCCCCTCCGATCAGAATCAAACGCGATTCGTTGTTGTCCTTCATCTATGGTCTGTCCATCAGAGCTTTTTGATTGTTCCAGCGATCTTTGTGATCAAAAAAGGGGAGCTTGAGTCCCTTGTATTTGGCAAGTTCACTGTTCAGCCAGGCACTGCGTTCGCGAATGCTATCCCGCCGGTAGTGTTGATTGTTGGATTCATAGCGTATGTTTATGAGCCGCGTGAGTAATTCGGCTGCATTTTGGGGATGATACCCAGCCCGCGCCAGATAGCGCAAACCAACGATGTCCGCTTCCTGTTCATAGGCGTCCAGGCGTCCCTGAATGAGGGTGTTGAACATTTGCATGATATCGGCTTCAAGTTCCTGTTCGATGTCTTTTGCCTTGGCGCTGAAAGCATCCGGCAGCGCAGTGTCCAGTTCGTCAGAAGCGGAAGCGGCGGCGATCTGATGTTCGCGTTTTATAGTTTCGATCATTCCGTGGAAACGGGTGACATGGGCGATTTCGTGTGCCAGGACAAAAGCGAGTTCAGCTTCGGTTTTGATCAATTGGAGCATGCCTTTGCTGATGAAGATAATTCCGCCCGGGCAGGCATAGGCATTGGGTTGGGAGATATCGAGGATGAAGAAACGGAAGGGGATGTCTCCGCCGTCGGAAGCAGCAACGACGGTCTGCCCCACAAAGTTGACGTATTCAATTAATTTCGGATGATGGTAGAGTCCCTGGTTTGCGATCACGCCGGCTATGACAAGTCCAAAGCCTTCCTGGGCATCGGGAAAATAATCCGGCGTCTTCTTTAGAGGCAGGGAAAGGGCATTGCGAAAGAGCTTATCCCTGGCGGTTCGATATGTTGCCTTGTTGAACGCTGCAAAGCGGGTGGTGTCGATCTGTTGTCCAAGCGCGATGTCATAGAATGTTTCGTCAGCGCTCAGGCTGAAATGATTGTTGAACAGTTGTGCGAAACCTTTCGTGCCTGCGGAGATGCTGTGTTGGGTGACCGTGGATTTTGCGCTGCCGCCTTGGATGGAGGCAAAGACGTTTGAACCGGGAGGCTGCACTTTCAGGGCATTTACGGGGATATAACCCTTCTGATTCTGATATTGCACATAGAGCCAGTCATCCAGATTCTTCAGTTCCTTTACTTTGGCTTCGACCGGGATGAGGACAATCGTTTCGTGATAGTTTGCGGCGCCATTGCGCAGCCAGGTCTTTTCGCGTTTGACAGTGAAGTCTTTGGCAATAAGCACAGCCGTGATGAGGATCAATAATATGCCAACGATACAGCGTTTCATGGATTACTCCTGTTTATCTTTTGTGATTAGTCTATGTAGGACTCTGAAATCAACCGGTTTGGTCACAAATTCGTCAATCCCTGCTTCCAGGCACCGGGCTCTGTCTTCCTTGGTCGAGGCAGCGGTGAGAGCAACGATCTTGGAGTATATCCCACGCTTGCGTTCATGTTCGCGAATCAGCCTGCACACCGTGATTCCATCCATACTGGGAAGATGCAAATCGAGCAAAATGCAGTCATAGGTTTTTGCGTCATAGAGTTCCAATGCTTCATATCCGGAATTTGCCACATCCACTTGCATACCCCATTTCTCAAGCTGGAGCTTGGTAACCTTTTGACTGACGGGATCATCCTCCACCAATAGGATGAGCATGCTGTTGTTCATGGATGCAGGATCTGAACGGGCAACGTCAGCATCAGTTGTGTCTGTGAGCCGGAAGGGAATTAGAAAGAAGAATCGGCTGCCGCTGCCGGTTTCGCTTTCCACCCAGACTAAGCCCTCCATCAGTTCCACTAATCGCCTCACTATGGACAAGCCCAATCCGGATCCAGTGTAGGAATTGCTGATCGTGGAATCCGCTTTGCCGAATCTGTCAAAAATGTCTTTGACCTTCGCTAATTTCATGCCGATGCCGGTATCCGAAACACAGAAAAGGATGCGGATATCGTCTTCTGAGAGAGTATAAACTTCCGCTGATAGCTCCACCCAGCCGGAATTGGTGAATTTGATGGCGTTTTGCAATAAATTTGTCATGATCTGCCGCAAGCGCAACATATCGCCGATTACGAAATCAGGGATATCATCCGAGACGCGCGATCTGATATCAATACCGCCCTTTTCGCGTTGGAGGACAAAGCTCTTGATCAGTTCTTCGATCAAATACCGGGGGTTGAATTTGCCGGGCATCAGTTCCAATTTTCCGGACTCGATCTTGGAAAAATCCAGGATATTGGAGACGATGCCCATCAGGCTCTTTCCCGAGGAAAGAATCAAATCCATGATTTCCCTATGCGAATGATCGGATTCCATCTCCCGGAGGACGTTTATCAAACCGATGATGCCATTTAGGGGAGTGCGGATTTCATGGCTCACGCCAGCCAGAAATTGCTCTTTAGCGATGCTGGCGGATTCCGCTTTGTCCCTTGCTTCGATCAGTTCTTTCTCCATTTCCTTCTGCGAGCTAACGTCCTGCATGAAACCATAGGAAAAGGCTTCGCCTCTGTCGTCATGAACGATGATGCTAAAGTCATAGACCCAGTGGATATTCTTGTCCGAATCAAATATGCGATAGTATTTTGTGGAGGTGCAGGGATCTGTTTCAGGACTTTTTTGGATCAGTTCCAGTATGGCGTTTCGATCTTCTTCATGCACATGATCCATCATTCCCATACCTTCATTGATCAGGTCTTCAGATGTGTATCCCCATTGCGATATGCTCGGTGAGATGTATTTCAATTGCATTGTGTTGACACTGCATTTATAAAAAACAAAAGAGCTGGAATCGATGAGTTGATGCTCCCGTAAAAGCTCGGATTCGTGTTCAATGACGGTTTTATGTTCCGTGGAAAGCTTTCTTAAGCGGTTTCTCAACCCTCTGTGCCTGAATGCCATAACTATGCTGAGAAAAATACCCAGGAAAGCGATGATGATCGTAATAATCGTTCCAGTATCGGATAGCAAGCTGACATGGGGTAATTTTTCAGCATAGGGCGCGAACCATTTTTTATGCAAGGTATCCAATTCTCCGTTCGTAGCCAATTTGAGCAATGCGACGTCGATCCTTTCGATCAATTCTTTGTCTTTGGAGGCGTAGCAGTAATCTTTGACAAGGATTTTATCCCATAAAACTGAAATATGCTCGAGCTTATCTTTGCCGACGATGAACATACCGTGCATGTGGTTGACGATGGCGGCGTCGTAAACTCCTTTATTCAGAAGTTTCAGCGCATCTTCCTGCGTGGGAACCTCCGCTACCGATCCGGCGAATTCGATGGTGGACAAAAAATCCTTCGCAATATCGCCTTGCTGCAATACTACTTTGGCATTGATCAGATCCGAGCTGGATTTGATGCCGGATCCTTTGCGGACGAAGAAGCTGCGCCAAGTCTGGGTGTGCGGTTTGGAGAAGTAATAAGTCCTCGCTCTTTGGGAAGACAAAGCCATACCCTGAACCATGTCTATGAGCCCGTCGTCCAGCCAGGAACGCACCTGAGCCCATTTTGCGAGACGGAATCTGGGAGTCATGTCCATTTGCTCTGCCAGCCGCCGGCTTAGTTCCACATTGTAACCAGCGGGGAAATGATTATCATCCAGATACTCATAGGGAGGATAACTGTAATCTCCGCCGATCGAGATGGTTTTTCGCACGTTTTCAACGTTCTGCCCATAGATGATGCCGAGGCAGAAAACAACGACTAAAAATAACAGGATTCGTTTCATAAAAGTCCTTTCTCCAATGCTTCAGAGCATATCTGATGCTATATTTTCAATTCTATCCACGTATCTTTCCATATCAATTTTCATTCTCATAACCTCTTTCTCGACGGATGGCTATTCCTGTCAAGTGAGATGTCGTGAAATGGATACATCATGCAAAAAATTGTATGGCGATTTTTCAACATTGTATATGGCATTTTGTGCATTCCATTCCTCCGCGATCCCTTCCGACAATCCCAAATATGCAACAGCACAGGCAACCCGCGGTCTATAGCCATTAGTGGCTTTTGGGTCGGATCAGCTCTGCCTTTGGTTCGGATTAGTCATCAAGATATCCGTTTGCCGAGAAAATATACCTTTCAAAACCGATCCAGCCAATCCCAAAAAGCAATTGGAATGGTTATTGCAAATGTTATTCATAGCTGTAGAAAAACGTCTTTCCAGCGGAAATATATTTACAAAACGCACAGGGGAGTTAATGACTGTACTGATATTTGCGACGGTGCTTCTGATCCTGAATTGGATAATTGAATATAGAAGACACAAGCGCAACGTCCTATCCATACCGATCAGGATCCATGTGAACGGAACGAGGGGAAAATCAAGCGTGACGCGTTTGATCGCAGCCGGTCTCAGAGCCGGCGGTCTCAAAACCATCGCCAAGATCACCGGCACCCTGCCGCGCGTGGTTTTGCCGGATGGCAGGGAAGCTGCGATCATCAGATTGATGGGCGCAAACATCATCGAGCAGAAATATATCTTCCGCCATGCCATATCCCAGAAGCCTGATGCCATCGTGGTCGAATGCATGGCGGTGAATCCCGTCTTTCAATGGATCACGGAGCGTCAATTTGTGCGCAGCACGATCAGCGTGATCACAAATTGCCGTCCCGACCATCTTGATCTGATGGGCAGCACCGAACAGAGCGTCACCATGTCCCTCAGCAATACGATCCCTGCGCACGGAGTTTGCTACACGGCGGAAAACGAGCATTTTCAGCTCTTGCAGAAAGTGGCAAAACATCGCCATTGCAAAATCCACAAGATTCGCCCCCATGACGTCACTCATGAGGAATTGGCGCAGTTTCAATATATCGAACATGCAGAAAACGTACAGCTCGCTTTGGCAGTCTGTGCCGAAGCCGGAGTGCCCAGAGACGTTGCTATCACAGGAATGATGAAAGCGCATCCCGATCCCGGCGCGCTGCGCAAATACTATCTCGAAGATGGAAGCAAGAAGATCCATTTCTACAACGTCTTTGCCGCCAACGATCCCAAGTCCACCGCCCGCGTGATCGACATGGTCACCGGTCACCTCAACCATGTTGAAAAGATTATCATTCTGAACAGCCGTGCGGATCGGATTTTCCGTTCGCAACAACTGCTGGACGCCGTCAAAGATATGGATTTTTCCTACATTCTTCTTACCGGCGAAGTTCCGGAAAAGGTGGAATCCTACGCGCTATCAGTCGGAATTCCGCGTGCCAAAGTGATCCCTCTGGGCGAACCGCTCACCGAGGTCATCTACCAAAAAGTTTTGGAACTCACGCGTAGCGAATCCCACGTCCTGGGCATCGGCAACATCGCAGGTAGAATCAAATACGGAGCCCAAATCGTGGCTCATTTCAGACATAAAATTCAAGCAATGAAAAAAGCAAAACAACAAGGAGCTGAACGTGGTTGATGCAGTAATGCAAGCGGCGGTCGGAATCGGCGTCATCATCAGTCTGATATTCTCGGAACTGTTGGGCGCTTCTGCCGGTGGGATTGTGGTGCCAGGATATGTGGCGCTCTATTTGGACAAACCCATGCAGATCATTGGAACCCTTATCGTGAGTCTGCTCACCTGGGGAATCATCAGAATAATCGGCAATTTTACACTGCTCTTTGGCAAACGGAGAATGGTGCTCAGCATCTTGATCGGCTTCATTCTCGGTTGGGCTACGCGCATGCTGGTCTTTCAAAATCAGACGGTTTATACCTATCAGATGCAATCGATCGGCTATATCGTTCCCGGCTTGATCGCAAACTGGTTCGAGCGCCAGGGATTCGTCAAAACCATCACTACCATGGGCATCGCTGCGGTTTTGGTTCGCCTGATTCTGATGGTCGTTTTCGCAGGGGAGATATAATATGTATCGTCCTTCACTCAAATCATCCTGGTCGTTAGTAGCGCTTTTCGTTCTCAGCGTTATCTTGTTTGTTATCGCCCAAAACAGTTATGTGCACATCGAAGCGGATTTTCACGATGAGAAGGTGGAAGCCGCGAAATTGATGAGTAGCTTCATCGACAGTCTGCGCACCGAACAGATCGCCCAAGGGATGCACATCGACCCCATCGACGATCCTTTCCAGACGGGCTTGATCGGCAGCCGGCTCAGTTCTATCACGACGGACAGAGGTCTTCTATCCGAAAAACAAGCGGCGGTCAATCCCAATATCGCGGCGATCTTCATTGATGAATTTTCCCAACAGAAACTCACCGAAGGAGACTATGTGGCGATCGGGATCACGGGTTCGAACCCGTCCGTCAACCTGGCGCTCTATGCCGCGCTCAAGGTGATGAAGCTCAATCCGCGCATCATCGTGGCTCTATCGTCCGCTTCCTATGGAGCCAATCGTGAGGACTTCACCTGGTTGGATATCGAGACCGTCTTGAAAAAAAAGGGCATGATCGATTTTGGCTCTTCCTATGCATCCTTCGGCGGCAAGGAAGATCTCGCCATCGGCTTGTCCGACAGCGGTTTCGCCGCGCTGCGCGACGCGATGAAGAGAAATGGTGTGCCGCTGTTGATCGGTTCGAATCTGGAAGAAAACGTTGACCTGCGGGACAAAGCTTATCTGGAATTGATTCCCGAGGGCGAGCGCTATAAGCTCTTTGTCAATATCGGTGGCGGACTCGCCAATGTCGGCAGCGAGCCAAACGCGCGTCTGATACCTGAAGGAATCAACAACCGCTTGGCGGAAAAACAATTTGAAAAAGAAGGCATCATGATGGTGATGGCGAGCAAGAATGTACCCATTCTTCATGTGCGCCGCATCATGCGATGGGCTAAGAAGTATGACATCTCCTCCGGCAAGGAAAAAATGCCCGAGCCTGGTGTTGGAGCCGCTTTCAGCAAGATGAAACACAACGTCACCATCAGCGCAATATGTTTGTTGATCCTAATGGCTGCTTTGATCGTTGTGATCCTGCTGGATCGTCACGATCGGCGTTTCATGGCAAACATCGTCGATCCCGATGAGGAAATATAAAGATTTTGGAGCATAAATGTATAAGAAACTGATAATTATGACGCTGCTCATGCTTGCGACGGCAAGTTTTTGGGCGCAAAGCAAACCACGGGTGATGAGCTTTGACAATCCCGGCAACCGTAGAATTCTCAAAAACGCAGATGGAAACTACTATTATTTCCGTTCTCTGCCAGAAAAATCGATGCGTCTGAACGTGGGCGGGATCGACAAAATCGAGCTCAGATCCTTTGGTATCGAAGCGATTCGCAAACCACAAGTCGTCGTCATCATCGATAAAAAGAGAAACACCTTCGACCTCACGCTCAAATCCCGATTAAACGGATACTACATCTACGAACCGGTTTCGGTATCAATTCCTGAAGGGACGCAAAGCATCGAAGTGTTATGCTATGATCGCGGCATCTATTTCCGCGCTTTCTATGCCGTGGCTCCGAACCCAAAAACCCCCAAGACCAAAGTGCCCAATCTCGCGATCGCCGAACACGGCGGAATCATGTCTATGACGCACAATTCCGCCAGCAGCGATTATTATACCTTCACCCCCTCCCAACCCCTGAAGTTCACATTGAATAACAAGCGTGACGCCATCATATATCTGCGTGTCCGTCTTTTGAACCGCAGCGTGCCCGTTTTTGAGCTCTATCAAGACGGTAATCTGATCGACACCATCGAATTCTCGCGCAAGCGCACAACTAAATACAAGGTGCATGGCATCAATCATCTCTCAGTCGGCAAGAAGGTCGAGCTGCCAAAAAACACTTCCAACAGCACGTTCGAGCTGCGCGCCCAAAGCGATCATCTCTTTTTGGCAAGACCGGTGCTCCTGAAGGCAAAATAAGGACGAATAAATGATCAAGCAAAACCCCAAAGCAAATGAAAAAGACCCGATACGGAAACCCAGCACGGACATTTCTCCAAGGAAGGAAAGCGACATCACTGCCGGGGGTAAAGAGGATGCGGAAAAGAAAAACAGACAACGCCGCGCATCGCGAAACTTTGTGCCGATCATCATGTCCTTCGCGCTGATACTCATCCTTGGTATCGCGGTATTGCAAGCTCAGGTAGATGCCTCGATCACATTGCAAGGCACTTATTCGGACAACGTGTTTCAGCTTTCGGACGATGATTTCAGCCGTTTTGACGACGAACATCCCAACCTTGGGTATGTGGAAACCACCGACGATCTGACCCTATCCGCCCGCTTCGATCTGGCATATCCATTGCAATACCGGTGGTGGAAAGTTGTTCCATCGATCACCGGGACTCTGTCTCAAAACGCATCCAATAAGGACAAGAACCGTCAGGACATGCTCCTGCGGATGAAAGTGCAGCGCCACTATTGGGATTTCACTATTTTATACGGCTTTTATCCTTATGTATATGTGCGCAGCTATGTGGATAGTGACGGAACCGGGGAATTGGAGAAATACAGCTATGAACGTAATCTCTACCGCGCTGACCTGAACCTCCGCCCCCTGGACAAGACCACCCTGCGTCTCCATGCCCGAACGGAAAACTATTATTACAACCAATACTTCACCGAGTTCGATGGTAGGGCGGACACCTTCGGCATGGGGTTTCGTCAAGCCTTTCCCGTTTTCACAATTGAAGGGACGTACTACTATCGCATCTTTGAAAACAAGGATCTGATTCTCGATCCCGAGGACTGCTCCTACGAGAGCAATCTCTATGCCGGCTCACTCCGGCTCAAGGCAATGCCCCTAAACGATTCCAAGCCCAAAGGCGCCACCTGGTATCCGTCATTGGCGCTATCCTATGAGGAGCGTTTCTACCAATCGGACGACTCTTGGTATGGTGGCAGGATCGACATGATCTATAATACCAAAGCCGGCATAAACTTCAAAATCTCCCCAAAATGGAATTTAATCCTTGACTATACTCACGTCCTCAGGAATGTAGATTCACCCAATGCGTCGGTCATGCGTCTCAAAGAATATAGAGAGAACAGATTTGCCGCAGCGGTGAAATATGACTTTTAGAACAAGGGGAGATCATGGTTTTTAAACAAGAAGACAACCCCAAGCGGCTCAAGGAGTTTATCGGTCTGGTCGAAAACCACAAGATCGATTTGCGCCATTACAAAACTCCTGTCCTCGTCTGGGCTGTTCAGGACGGCACTGCATACTATTCCTTCTGGGACAAAGATATCCTCGAGCGTTTTGGTTTGGGCAGCGTCGATGGCTATGATTTTGAGGAGGACGCCCTCTTTTGTCCCGATTGGATCTCCGATAGGGATGATGACGACGATGACTTTGAAGACGATGATAGCGATGACAACGAGCTGATTTGCAACCTCAGGATAGACAACCATAAAGCATAATTGGTAGAGCTATTGCGCATATCGGTGATTGGCGGTGGGGGATGGGGTCTTGCACTCACCAAACTGTTGGTGGATCAAGGACACGTGCTATCCGTCTGGGAGCATAATCCGGCTTTTCTACTTGAACTTCAGAACGCTCGCTCCAATTTCAAACTCTTGCCAAACGTAGTTTTGGACAAAAGTGTCCGCTTCACCGGAGACATAAAAGACATCGTCATATCCAAGCCGCAGATCATCATTCTCGCCACTCCGGCGCAGTTTATCCGTTCGACCTTGACTGGTTTCGAATCTTCTTCCGTAAAGGAACTGTGGCAAAGCCTGGAGCTGTTGGCAGTCGTGAACGTTGCCAAAGGCATTGAGGAAAATACGCTGCTGACTATCGACAAGATACTGCTGGAAATGTTGCCATCCAATGTCCATGATAAGATCTGCGCACTTTCCGGTCCCAGCCACGCGGAAGAAGTCTCCAGAGGGATCCCCACCACAGTGGTGATCGCCGGTTCAAACGAGGAATTATTGATAAGCCTTCAACGCGTCTTCAGCAATAGCTATTTCCGCGTCTATCGCAGCTCCGATTTGATCGGAGTGGAGATCGGTGGAGCGGTTAAAAACATCATTGCTATTGCTGCCGGAATCGTTAGCGGTCTCGGTTTCGGGGACAACACCATCGGCGCTCTGCTCACCCGTGGAATCGTTGAAATTCAACGTTTTGGCGTGGCTCTCGGTGCCAAACCGGATACTTTTTTGGGGCTTTCCGGCATCGGCGACCTGATCACTACCGCCACCAGTCTCCACAGCCGCAACCGCTTTGTGGGCTGTGAGATAGGCAAGGGCAGAAAACTGAAGGAAATCATCGCTTCCATGAACATGATTGCCGAAGGCGTCGCCACCACGCGCTCGGTCTGGCAATCTGCACAAAAACTTGGAGTGGAAATGCCCATCGTCAATCAGGTCTATGCCGTTCTTTATGAGGACAAAGATCCCCACACTGCCATATCCGATCTCATGACCCGCGAACTCAAAGCGGAATAAACCGTTTCTGCACCAGCATATCCCTCTTTGTCCGGGAATCCAGCCTATCGACGATATGTAGCGCTGCATGCCGATGCTGCGGGAAGCACATTCGGCAAATATTTCCCAGTGCATCTTCGGCAATAAGTCTACGGGTGTTTTCCTTCCACCACAATACCTTTCAACCGGGTGCCTGGCGTCCCACTGAAATCAAAAAGGACAGCGTCCATAATTCGTTTCTTCCCCCAAAAAATCTTCCCCCTTTGCATTACGGACTAAGTCCGTATTGACTCCGTAATGCTAGCCCAAGTTTCGCAAAGTAGTGCCTAAGTAATTGAAAAATAGACGGGAAGGTTTTCATTTTGGGCACTACTTTCGAATTGAGTAGTATTGGTGTTTACTGACGTTGATGTTGAGGAGTCTGAATATTTCGGCTGCTTCAGGGTCTAAGGTTCCAGTTTGTCTGAGGTGATGTTTCTTTCCAGCGGTATCTGTAACTATCAAGGTCGATCGCATGCTTGTGGATAGTGCTTTTTTGATTCCCAGCCAGCTTTTTCGGTAGTCTTTTCGGTTCAAATCGAACAAAATACTCTTCATAATGGCATACGCGAGAACAGATATCAATAGATGCGATTCGATCCGATCGTCCTTCTGGTGGTAGATTGGACGTG
>JAUYAR010000142.1 GCA_030693415.1 Candidatus Cloacimonadaceae bacterium
CTGGCAAGCATTCTATGCCTTAGCTCTTCAGCAGGCAATGTGTCGTTAACATGGATACGGTTCATCTGTACCTCCAGCTATTGTTGTTCTGGAGATACTATAATCATAATTTGGATTTATGCAAGCGAATTTGTATAAGAGTGAATTGACACCATCAACCAATTCATCTGACACTTCTTGATCACCTGGAAGCAAGAAATTGATTGTATTTATGAAACTTCCGAAGCTGTTTTGCAAGTTGGAATTGATTACAAAACCTCGATGGGGTGAATCGACTGTTATTAGCAAGTTAGTCCCATGCGCATAGCCATTTTGATCTTCCGCACTTGCAAGAGCAATTCGGGCTAAAACCCCACCCATGGAATAGCCGATTATTTTTATTGGTTTGCATCCATATCCAGCCATGTCTCCACCATCATCAAAATGGGCTTTGATTCTATCCAATGCTGATAGAACTAATCCTGCATTGACAAATAAACTGTTATGGCTATTTGCAAATGTAAGTATATACAAATCAAATCCATCAGAAAGCAAGTTCTGATAGAAAAAAGGATTTAACCCAATGATGCTGGATGCGGTGTTATTGTTATGCCAGTTAAACCCTTCTACAATTAATACTGGCTTTTTGATGCTGCTCGCGATTGAAGTTTGGTATGTATAAAGTGTCCCCACGGCTTCACCATTGATAGTAGCAACATCTTCAGATGCATCATAAGGGAAAATTCCGACAGTTAAGTTAGTTTCGTGTTCAGGCTCTTCAATGTATGAAGCTCCGGATGGTCTATAAGTCTTAATGGAGACATTATAGGCTTGAACCGTAGAACTATACTGGTGCCAAAGGCTGCAATTGTTGGTACTTGGCGCATAGATTGTGCTAGTGGATCCACCGGATTCACCCCAATCTATAACAATTTTATTGCCTGAGGGATATCCAGCGAATGCCAAGGTAACTTTTGTAAAATAGGTTACCTGGACTTTCTCTGGCGACAATGAAAATTCAAAGGTAGGCAGATCATACCTGACAGCAATAATAGCAGTGTCATCTATCCCGTAAAAGTTACCATGAGAGATTGAAGGTGTGCGATTGGGAGCAAATTCGGGCATATTACTTAGAACACCGATCCTGATGGCTTCTGCATCTGCAAACAAGCAAATGCTAAACAATAAAAGAAAAGCAGTGAGGATGAGGAAGCGAATCATTGCGATATATCTGCCCCCCCCATCAATGTTTGTTGCTGTGCGTCCCCTGCCGCAACATTCGGCATATTGGTAAAGATATGTGGTAGTGCTTTGTAGGACATGTTATCTCCTATTTGTGATTCTAAAGCCAAAACAAATAGCATCCTCGTCACTCAAGCAGTAATGGCTTTCGTGTCAAGGTCTTTCTTGCTTTCGCTTTGTTTTTACAAAAACCCAATGTGCTCCGATAATCAGCGCACGCCACATCACGATCTATATCCTGTCAAATCCCATCCGAGATTCGATCTATTGCACAATACAAACACGTTCCGAGTTCATTTACATGAACAAAGTCATAATTGTATCTGTTTATAAAGTGTCAAGATATTTTTTTTAATATGCGCTATTTTGGTATGCCTGTAGCGCAGCATGCCGATGCTACGGGGGTGGAAGAGATGAGAACTGATAACCTATTCACCCGTTCACACTAAAGGAACATGAAATTACCGACGTCCCCGTCGGTAATTCCATATTCGCGTATCGTTCTGCCAGACTGGTAAAGGTTGATCCTTATCTCATCTCTTGTCTCTCATCTCTTAGGACGGGACATCTTCCCCCTTAGCAATACGGAATCAATACGGACTCATTACGGACTAAGTCCGTATTGACTCCGTAATGCTAAGGAGGTAGCGTAGGATGCCGATCCCTGCGGAAAGCCTGCAACAACATATCCTGCACTAAGTTTGCCTCCCTTGAGTTAGTTTTGGACTGGAAAGGCATTCTGCTTCGTCCAGATTACAAAAGTCGAAAATTGACTTATGGAGATGATGAACAGTCTCCCCGATTGCCATAGCTATTTGCGTTTTCCGTTAGTTTACCCGAATGCAGAAAGCAAATGAGGGTGAATCTAAACGGCAAACTTCGAGCTGGCACCACTCTCTGCCACAAGCAATTATCCCGCTCCGCGGATTTGTTTCTTGACAAAAACCACGAGCCTGATTTGCTCACTCAATATATACCCTTCGGGAAACTCAGATGTCCGCTGCGGAGTTTTATCAAACTTCGTGGAGGAAAGTCCGGACACCATAGGGCGGGATACTTCCTAACGGGAAGCTGCAGTGATGCAGAGCCAGCTCCACAGAAATAAACCGCCGGACGCCGTTATCGTTTTTTGGGATATTGTCCGTGTGAGACCACAACTTTGGAAAGAAGATCGATGGCGTCCCGGCAAGGGTGAAATGGCGGTGTAAGAGACCACCGGTATCTCCGGTGACGGAGATAGCCAGGAATGCCTTATCCGGTGCAATGCCAAATAGGAAAGCTCAGCGCTGCCCGCGCGATCATGCTTTCGGGTAGGCAGCTCGAGCCTGTTTGTGAAAACAGGCCCAGATGGATGGACATCAGCCTTTGCTTGCAAAGGTTACAGAATCCGGCTTACGAGTATCCCGAGGGGGTTTTTAAAACTGAGATTGTGCATCAGCGGACGGAAGAAATGGTTTTCGCTACCCAGCGCGAAACCAAGTCCGGCAGAAATGTCTTTGGCGGTGCTTTCAGGCAGTTTGGTGGGCAATTTCTCCTTTGCTTGAACCCGGAAGGCTCGCACCGGCGAAAAAAAGGATTTGACAAAATTGGGCATGTTTTAAAACGTAAAACTACAGGAATAAACTGATGTAAACTCGACAGATAAACCCTTGTAAAAGTTAAGTGAGGTATATATGCCGATTCTGCCCCTGATATGGTTTATAGCACCATTGGGTGCTATCACGGCTCTGTTTTTTGCCCTTTTTTTGTATCACGATGTGAAGAAGGAGAATCCCGGCAACGCGCGCATGGTAGAAATCGCTGGATTCGTTCGCGAGGGTGCTTTTGCCTATTTGAGACAGCAATACAAAGGTGTCGTCATCTTTTTTGTGATCACCTTCGCCCTGCTGCAATACATGGCGCACGGGCTCAAAGTTCTCGACCCTTGGATTCCATGGGGCTTTCTCAGTGGCGGATTCATGAGCGGTCTTGCCGGATACATCGGTATGAATACCGCTACCATGGCATCCAGCCGCACTGCCCAAGCCTGTTCCGAAAGCCTGAATCAAGGGCTCAAAGTTGCGTTCCGCGCCGGCGGAGTGATGGGTTTGGTGGTCGTTGGTCTTGCGCTTTGGGACATTTCCGTCTGGTTTTATTTTCTCAACTATTTGGGCTATGATCTGCATAAGATCGCCGTCGTGATGCTGAGCTTTGGCATGGGAGCCTCCTCGCAGGCACTCTTTGCCCGCTTGGGCGGCGGCATCTATACCAAGGCTGCGGACGTCGGAGCAGACCTTGTCGGAAAGGTCGAGGCAGACATCCCTGAGGACGATCCCCGCAATCCCGCAACCATCGCTGATAACGTTGGCGACAACGTCGGCGACGTTGCTGGAATGGGCGCAGATCTCTATGAATCCTATGCCGGATCGATCCTTGCCACCGCTGCTTTGGGCATGTCCGCTTTCATGCAGCTTTCGGCAAAATATCCAGCCATCGGCGGCAAGATGTTCAATTTTATCGCTGCGCCGATGATCCTTTCCGGAATCGGTGCGCTTTTATCGGTGATCGGCATTTTTCTGGTTTCCACCAAGGAAGGCGCCCAGATGAAACAACTGATGGCGGCTCTGAACAAAAGCGTCTATATCAGTTCACTGCTCATCGCGATCGCGGCATATTTCATCACGCGGGCGCTGTTGCCTCCGGAGTATTATTTTGGCATCTTCCTTTCCACGATCATTGGACTTTTGGCGGGAGTGCTGATCGGCTACTTCACCGAGATCTATACGTCGCACAGCTATAAATCCACCCAAAACATTGCCAAACAAGGAGAATACGGCTCCGCCACAGTGATCCTTGAAGGCATCTCCGTGGGTATGATCTCCACTGCTGCGCCGGTGATCATCATCGTGCTTGGAATCATCACCGCTTTCACCGTCAGCAAGGGTTTCGACATTGTCGAGATGGGTCTCTATGGCATCGGTTTCGGTGCCGTGGGCATGCTTGCCACGCTGGGAGTGACCTTGGCGATGGATGCCTTTGGCCCGATCGCGGACAATGCCGGAGGCAATGCTCAGATGTCGCATTTGCCCAAAAGTGTGCGTGAAAGAACAGATAATCTCGATGCCGTCGGAAACACTACCGCGGCAATCGGAAAAGGCTTTGCCATCGGTTCTGCGGCACTCACCGCCATGGCTTTGATGGCGGCGTATCTGGAAAAAGTGCGCGACGCCTTTGTCATGATGGGCAACAAACTCGGCGAGATCCAATATCTGGAGATCAATTACGGCACTTTCAGCCACAAGGTCGAAGCTTCCAAAGCCACGCTGACGAACTTTATCGATTATTATCAGATCAATCCGCTCAATCCGAAGTTCCTTCTTGGAATCTTCGTGGGCGCAATGGTCACCTACGTCTTTTCCGCGCTCACCATCAAAGCAGTGGGACGCGCAGCCGGCAAGATGGTGAAAGAGGTGAGGCGTCAGTTTACCACCATGCCGGGCATCCTGCAAGGTAAGACAAAGCCGGATTATGAGCGCTGCGTCACCATCTCCACCCAAGGCGCGCAACAGGAAATGATTCTGCCCGCGCTGATCGGTATCATCACACCGGTGGCGATTGGTCTTGTCTTTGGAGTAGCGGGCGTTTTGGGAGTCCTCATTGGTGGTCTCACCACCGGTTTTGTGACCGCGGTGATGATGAACAACGCCGGCGGCGCCTGGGATAATGCGAAGAAATTTGTGGAAATGGGAGAGATGGGCGGAAGCGGATCACAGATCCACAAAGCCACCATCGTTGGCGACACGGTTGGCGATCCTTTCAAGGATACCGCCGGTCCCTGCATCAACATCCTGATCAAGCTGATGAGCATGGTCTCCATCGTCTTTGCCGGATTGATCGTGACCTATTCCCCCAGAATCCAAAACATCTATATGCCAAAAACCAACAACACCGTCATCGAACAGACTATCGATGCGCCTGGGGACAGCTTGAGAGGACTGATTGATGACCACATGGATAAATGAGCGGTTGAACAAACGCTCTTGATAGTCATTTAGAGCAAGGAAATAAGCATGACCGAAAAAGACATCAAACAACAAATCACCGATCTCGAAGGCGAGATCATCCAAAAAAAGACGGAACTATACAAACTCAAACGCTCCGTCCCGCGCTTTGAAATCCAGGACTACAAACTCCTGCGCCGCGATGGCAAAGCAGTGCTCATTTCCGAACTTTTCGGAGACAAACAGGAGATGATCCTCGTGCACAACATGGGCGCCGCCTGTCCCTATTGCACGCTCTGGGCGGATGGATTCATCGGCATCCAAAAACATCTTGAAAACCGCGCCGCCTTTGTGGTTTCCACTCCCGATCCGCCATCGGCGATGGATGCTTTCGCAAGCTTTAGAGGATGGAACTTTGAAGTTGTCTCCACTTCCGCCTGCACGCTGAAGCACGATCTCGGTTTTCAGCTTGAGGACGGCAGTTATTATCCGGGAGTATCGACCCTCTTCAAAGACGAATCCGGCAAGATTATCCATGTGGCAAAAGCTTTCTTCGGTCCCGGAGACGACTTTTGCGCACTCTGGTATTTCTTTGACCTGCTCCATATCGAAGACCCCGACTGGGAACCGAAATTCAAGTATTAAGGTAGTTTTCGGCTTACTCAAAGGGAGAGGATAGCTCCGGATTTTACGCGCCAAAAATGACTAAGGTGAGACGGAAAAACCAACTGTCTCCTCTTTGCTGAAAGTATATTTCGCCGTTGGAAAAGCCTGATAGAATGAAAGATAACCCCCATCATGTCATCAGTGTTCAATCCTTCAAGTCCTGCATGTCCGTTCATTCCCAGTCTAATCTTTTTTTTTCCTTGCCAAAATACCAAGCTTTCAAAACCCTCCTCCCATCATCAAAGTCATCGAAGATAAAACCATAAGGAGAAATACCATGCAGAAACTCATGCTTATCGCCATTGCCCTTTTCGGCATAGGATTGCTTTTTGCCCAAGGCTTCACGATTTCCACCCCGGAAGGAAATATTTCCATGAACATCACCGGAGTCCAGGCAGACGGAAAAACCAATTCAGGAACCCTGATCGACAACATCGTCGCCCGTCTTGAACAACTCCAAAAAGAACATCATGTCAAATTGAACAAGGTGGATCAGATCCGCGCCAAGAAACTCGTGGACGAGATTTATGAGCTATTGGCGCTGTTGCCAATGGACGCAAACGTCTCTGTGACATCCGCTCCCACCGCTCAACCGAGCTCACAGCCCAATATCAGTATCAACATCACTTCCCCTCCAGCGGATACAAAACCAGCCCCGACAGTGAAACCGTCCACCGAAAAACCCAAGCATGAAGCAATCACTACGCCGGGACGCAAACTCATGCCGGACAAAGATTTTAACGATCTGATGGCACGAATCAACAAAGAAAGCTTTGCGGACAACAAATTGCGCGTGCTGAATACTGCCGCCAAAAACAGCAGATTCAACGTCAGCCAGATCGTTCGCTTGATCGGAGCTTTCACCTTTGCAGAAGACAAACTCAACGCTTTGAGCGTGGCTTATCCGGAATGCCAGGATCCGCACAACAATTATAAGATACTGGAAGCCTTCACTTTCGCATCCGACAAGGAAGACGCGGAAGAGATCATCAACTCATACTGAGAAAGATAATCAAGGCAAATATATCAGCTATGTAAAATGGCGGGAAGTTATCCCGCCTTTTTTTATGATGTTTATCCGCATCATGGAGCGCCGACGTCCCCGTCGGCGACAATAGCGATGAACCAGACACTTTCGCAGCATCGGCATGCTGCGCTACACCAAATTGTCAAGTCCGTATTGACTCCGTAATGCTAAGGAGAAAGGTAGCGCAGGATGCCGATCCTGCGGAGAAAAAAGCCTGCATTGAGAAGGGCGGGGTCCGAAGATCCCGCCCCTGGTTCTATGCTGTTCGGGAAACCGGCATTGCCGGATCGTGAATGCTAATTAGCTATCCGCCAGTTTCTTATACTGCAGGTATCTATCCTTAAAGAAGATTTCGGCACTTGCCTGAAACTGTTTTGAGCGTTCCGGGAAGATCAGTTCCAGACCTGAATAGCGTTTCTCGAGGGCAAGGTAATCCTGCACTTTCATGGTGGGTTCCTTGCTGTCCAGAGTGAGCGGATTCTTGTTTTGCAGACGGTTTAGCGGATTATAGCGGTAGAGCAGCCAGTAGCCTGCTTCCACCGCGCGTTTTTGTTGTTTCTGCGCTTGGGACATATCGATGCCGTGGTTGATGCAAGGGGCATAGGCGATGATGATGGAGGGACCGGGAAATGCTTCCGCTTCCTGGATCGCCTGCATCGCCTGAACCTTGTTTGCGCCCATTGCGATGGACGCGACATAGACGTAGCCATAGGTCATCATCATCATGCCGAGGTCTTTCTTGTTCGTGTTCTTTCCTGCTTCGGCAAAGCGGGCGATGGAGCCGAGCGGAGTGGCTTTGGAAGCCTGTCCGCCGGTGTTTGAATACACTTCGGTATCCAGCACGAAGACGTTTACGTTTTGGTTTGATGCGAGCACATGGTCGAGTCCGCCAAAGCCGATATCATAAGCCCATCCGTCACCACCGACTGCCCAGATCGATTTCTCGATCAGATAGTCTTTCAGTTCGATGACGCGGCGCAGCAGCTTGGCGCAGCCTTCGCAGGCTTTTCCAATCGCGTCGGGCAGCAGGGCTTTGATTTTTGCGGCGTTTTCCTTGGCGGGGGCATCCACATCTGTCCAATGTCCGAGTGCATAGCCAAAGGCTTCTTTCAGAGTGGGATCGATGGCTTTGTCCATCAAATGCTCAATGGCAAGCTTGAGCAGCTTGCGGTGGGAATTGATCGCCAGACGCATACCGAAACCATATTCGGCATTGTCTTCAAAGAGGCTGTTTGCCCAGGCGGGCCCTTTGCCATCCTTGTTTTTGGTGTAGGGAATGGTGGGGAAGGTTCCGCCCCAGATGGAAGAACAGCCGGTGGCGTTGGCAATGATCATGCGGTCGCCATAAAGCTGGGTGAGCAGCTTGATATATGGCGTTTCGCCGCAACCTGCACAGGCGCCTGAAAACTCAAGTAAAGGCTGTTTGAACTGGCTGCCCTTGACGTTGGTTTCCTTGTAATTTGCCATCACGTCATTGGGCAGAGCATCAAAGTATTCATAATTGGCTTGTTCGCCGATTGCTCTCTCATCTTCGATGGGGCTCATAACCAATGCGGCTTTGGGGCATTCGTTCACGCAGACGCGGCAGCTTTGGCAATCGTCGATATAGGCTTGTATCTTATATTGATATCCCTCAGCGCCAATGGCTTTGAGGGTTTTGAATGTATCGGGAGCGCCTTTGAGATCCTCATCTTTGATCAATTTGGAGCGGATCGCGGCATGAGGACAGACGAAAGAACATTGATTGCATTGGATGCAGTTTTCGGCAATCCAGTGCGGGGCTGCCGGTGCGACGCGGCGTTTTTCCAGTCTCGCGGTTCCCGTGGGAATGTATCCGTCAAGCGGCATTTCGGAAACCTTGATGCTGTCTCCAAGCTCTCTCATGATGGGGGCGATCACTTTTTTGGAGAAGTCATCGGCATCGTCCGGCACGAGTTTCTTGATCGGAGCATATTCAGCAGGAAGGCTGGCGGGGACGTCGATCTCGACTAATGCTTCGTTCACTTTATCCACAGCGTTCAGGTTCATTTGAACGATCTCATCGCCTTTTCTGCCATAGGTCTTTTCGATGGATTCCTTGATCAGGGAGATGGCTTCGCCACGTTCGAGAACACCGGAAATGAGGAAGAAAGCGGTCTGCATAACGGTATTGACGCGTCCGCCGAGTCCCACTTCGTCGGCGATCTTGAGCCCGTCGATATTATAGAATTTGAGCTTTTTGTTGATGATGGTTTCCTGTATCTCGCGGGTGAGCATCCCAAAGGTTTCATCTCTGTTCCAGAAAGAATTGAGCAGAAACACACCACCTTCCTTGATGCAGCCGAGGATGTCGAATCTGTCGATGAAAGCTTGGTTGTGACAGGCGACAAAATCTTCGTTGCAGACCAGGTATTGGGAGTGGATCGGCTTTTTGCCGAAACGCAGATGGCTGCGGGTGATGCCTCCGCTCTTTTTGCTGTCGTATTGGAAATAGCCTTGAACAAAGAGATCGGTGTGATCGCCGATGATCTTGATGCTGTTTTTGTTTGCACCAACGGTGCCATCGGAGCCCAAGCCCCAGAATTTGCAGTTGATGGTTCCATCCGGGACGGTATCGATAAATTCGCTATAATCGAGCGAAAGATGAGAGAGGTCGTCCTCGATGCCTACCGTGAAACCGTGGAAACCTTTGTTTGCCAGATGCTTATAGACCGAGAGAACCATCGGGGGGGTGAATTCCTTGCTGGCAAGACCGTATCTGCCGCCGATGATATGGATGTCGCTTCTGCTTTTGAGGCTTCCGACCACGTCCAGATAGAGAGGCTCGCCCAAAGAACCGGGTTCCTTGGTGCGGTCGAGCACGGCGATCTTTTTCACGCTTTCCGGCAAGGCTTCAATGAAGTGTTTCCCAGAGAAGGGACGATAGACGCGGACTTTGACCAAGCCCAGCTTCATGCCGCGCTTGTCATTGAGATAAGTGATGGTTTCCTCGATCGTTTCGCAGCCGCTGCCCATGGCAACGATCACGCTTTCCGCTTCGGGGTGTCCCACATAATCAAAGAGTTTGTATCCGCGTCCGATCGTGGCACCCACCTGTTCCATCGTTTCTGCGATGATCCCAGGGGCGGCGGAATAGTGCAGATTGGAGGTCTCGCGTCCTTGGAAATAGACGTCCGGTCCCTGCTGACCGACCTTCACGCGTGGGTTATCAGGATTGAGCGCGCGCTGACGGAAGGCTTCGATCAGGTCTCCATCGTCCAGCTCCGCCATCGTTTCATAATCGATCACTTCCACTTTTTGCAGCTCGTGCGAGGTTCTGAAACCATCGAAAAATACGAGGAAGGGGATCGAGGTTTTCATCGTGGCGAGCTGGCAGACCAAGCCCAAGTCCATCACTTCCTGCACGCTGTTGCAAGCGACCAAAGCAAAACCTGTGTTGCGGGCGCTCATCACATCCGAATGGTCTCCAAAGATGGATAAAGATTGCGCGGCGAGCGAACGCGCCGTCACGTAAAACACTGTGGGAAGCATCTCTCCAGCGATCTTGTGCATGTTTGGAAGCATCAGCATCAATCCCTGAGAGGCTGTAAAAGTGGTGGTCAGTGCTCCAGCGGATAAGGATCCATGCACTGCTCCGGCGGCTCCGGCTTCGGATTGCATTTCGATCACATCGACCGTCGTGCCGTTGATATTCTTCTTGCCTTCGGACGCCCAAGCGTCGGAAAGCTCTCCCATGCCGGAGGATGGAGTGATCGGATAGATCGCCGCCACCTCGGCAAATGCATAGGCAACATGCGCTGCAGCGGTATTGCCGTCCAATGTGGCTTTTGTCTGTTTAGCCATTATATGACTCCTTGTAGGTTCTTTTATTACAAGTTCTTAGTTTTTTAGTCATTACTTTTTGAGGTGCGCTTTGTGTCAATAAAATTCATCTTAACCCGCATCAGATTGTGGTTGACAGCATCGCCTTGCCGATAAAATAGACGCTATGAGTTTGAATCACCCCAAAACCAAGATCGTCTTCATCGCCGTGAACAGTTCCTGGACGCAGAGCAGCCTGGCGCTGTATTATCTGCGGGAGTTGATCCGCGATCTTCCCTATAGCACGAAAATGATCGATTTTACCCTCAAAGATCATCAGTCGGACGCTTTGGCGAGGATTACCAAGGAAAAGCCCGATATCCTCTGTTTTTCGGCATATATCTGGAATCGGGACTTCCTGGAAAAGCTCATCCCGGATCTGAGAAAACTCCTCCCCGAAAGCATTTTCGTGTTCGGCGGACCTGAAATGCCGGCTCTCGCAGAGAAAATCCAAAGCGGACGCTTTGACAGATTCATTCAAGGTCCCGGCGAAGCGGCATTCAGAGAGCAGGCGGAACTCGATTTCGAAGGCAGAGGAGGATTCATATCCCGTCCAAATTATCCCCTCCGTGACATCCCTTTTCCCTACCGGACAAGCGACAAAACTCTTCTATCCGGCAAGCTGCTCTACTATGAATCTTCGCGCGGCTGCCCTTTTGAATGCGTCTATTGCCTTTCGGCGGAGGACAAACGCCTTGAAGCGCGCTTTGATCTTCGCGATCCCCTTGATCGTAAGCTGTTATACAAAGAACTGGACAAGCTCGTTAGTTTTGAGCCGAAAACCATCAAATTCATCGATCGTAGCTTCAACATCCATCCAATGCTCGCCCACGCGATCTGGGAATATATCATCAAGCTTGACTGCGCCTGCGATTTTCACTTTGAGATCTACCCCGACCTGCTCAACGAAAACGACCTTGTTCTACTTGAAAAAGCTCCCCCAAACCGCATCCGCTTCGAAATCGGAATCCAGAGCACAGACGACGAAATCAACCAAGTTAGCCACCGCAGATCAAACTGGAAGAAGAGCAAAGCCATGCTGCAAAAGCTGTTGGAACGCACTCAGATCCGCGTCCATGCCGATCTGATGCTGGGTTTGCCTTCTCAAACCAAGGCGTCGGTGTTCAAATCAATCGACGAACTCGCCCCCCTTTTCCCACACGAAATTCAGCTCGGCATGCTGAAAATCCTTCCCGATACTCCGATGCAAGCCATTGCAAATCAAAGGGATTATCTCTGGCAGGAACATCCGCCCTACCAAGTGCTAAAGACCGACCTGCTCAGTTTCGACGAGATCTTGAGCTTCGAATCCCTGGCGCGGGTGATCAATCTCTATTGGAACAAGGGAGAATTCATGCCTCAGTGGCGCAACCTGATCCCGAAACACAAGGCTTCGAAACTCTTTTCCGCCCTTTTGAAATACCACTTTCAGCATGATCTACCCCTGCACAGCATGGCAAAACCGAAACGGGAGATCGTCTTCGCCGAAATGCTCGGGCAGAGCTGATCAGAGTAGTTGGAGACAAGGGGACAGTGACTTCACTCATGCGCGACAAGCTGAAGCCCTGCTCCGCAAAGCTTCAAGCCGTCTCAATTCTCAATTCTGTAGATTTTTTTATGGAAAAGAAAGTTCTTGACGAGAAACAAGCCTTGAATTTACTGTGGAAATGGTTGATTGTTATCATTACAATAACCAATGCGTATAGTGTGTGTGAAGCGAAGACCTGCTCCGCTTTGGCGCTCAGGTCTTCATTAAAATGAGAAACAATGAGTTGGAGTTGGCTCAAACTTTGGGGCTCAACTAAGAAAACGATTACAAAAGGAGGAGAATTGGCTACTATCAAACATGATGAACAACGGACTGAAGCAGAATCAAGCGAAAACGAAACCAAACAAGTTGATGTAATATGTGATGGACTACCTCATGCAATACTAAAGGATATCGATAATTATTCAGAGGATCATTTACACGACAATCGTCAACAAACGAACATCGCAAAAAAAAATCGCTTCACTTTCCTTAGTTAAGAAAATTGCTGTCGCCGCCGCCATTATACTGATATTTGTATTTAGCACCGTTAATATACACCGTTATCAGGTGAAGAGGACGTGGACAAATTTTTTGCAAACGGAGATGGGGCTGAGACAGCTAAGTACTTCAGAAATCGAGAACCTTGCCAAATTTCTTGAGAACAACAGAAAAGAGCACGGTCTGAGCCGAAAAGAGTATATGGCGATGATTAGGGCAGGAGTAAAGAGCGGTTACTTTTAGATAATTGATAGCTTATCGCTCATATAACAAACAAGATTAATTGGAGTCCCTATATGCTACTGTCTGCTACTATAGGTGTCGGAACAATAGTGATAATTGTTTTAATGCTGTCTCTTATCCGCCATAGAAAAAATCGGTTGACCTTACTAAAACGTTTGCCAGTTGATCAGGGAACAAGAAAGAAGGTAGCGTCAGAGCTGGGTGTAGAGGGGATTGTTGCCGCTACCGTATCAACCTTTGATGTGTTGTACAACACAATGAAAATGAGTCCATATGCATTAAACGGCATAGATTGGATATTCCGGAGTAACTGAGCCACCCATTCCGCTTGATGAGAGCCACTCCTCCAAAAAATAGAGCCACTCGTTCCGCTACTGAGAGCCAGTATTGCTAGAGTATTATCTAATATATAGTTACATAGTATTTATGAGT
>JAUYAR010000143.1 GCA_030693415.1 Candidatus Cloacimonadaceae bacterium
GATCTTTACCGATGCCAAAGGGTATCGGGTACACGTCAGACAAACTGGTCTGCCCGAGGGCAAGGCAGACAAAATCTACTCCCTGCTGAACGTCAAAGTCTTCAAAAATCAAATCATCTCTAAACACAGAGTTTAGTGCCTTACTGAAAAATGACTGTCATATATACCAATAACTTAGTCCCTAAAATGCGAAACTTGGGATAATTTTCTACCTGCCAACATGAGAATTTCACGCATCAATTTAGCTTGAAGGGCGGGACAGGAATGGGTTTTTGTAGCGCAGGATGCCGATCCTGCGAAGGGTGAAAAGGTGGAAGGCTGAAATCCAGGACTTTTTTCTCTTCTCTGATCTCTCTGTTTCTCTGTGGTGAATTTCATCTCTGTATCTCTCATCTCCTCCACCCCAGGCTATATTGTATCGCCCTTTCTGGAACTGTCGCGCTGGAACCGACGGGGACGTCGGTAATTCCATGTTCATCCCTTGCTATATTGTATCGCCCTTTCTGGAACTGTCGCGCTGGAACCGACGGGGACGTCGGTAATTCCATGTTCTCATCTCTCTTCTCTCATCTCTCGCTCACGTATATTGCAAGCGATAGAGATCATGATACAAGCCCTTTTTATCCAAGAGATCAAAGTGGGAACCCTCTTCGACGATCTCGCCTTTGTGCAAGACGATGATGCGATCGACGTGTTGGATGGTGGAAAGGCGGTGGGCGATGATGATCGAGCTGCGGTGTTCGATGATCTTCTTGAGAGCGTCCTGGATGAGGATCTCGGTTTCGGTATCGATATTTGAGGTTGCTTCATCGAGGATGAAGATGGAAGGATCGTATGCCAGCACGCGGGCAAAGGCGATGAGCTGTCTTTGACCCGTGGAAAGGGTGGCGCCGCGTTCCATCACCGGTTCGTCATAGCCGGAGGGAAGTTTGGCGATAAACTTATCCGCGTTCACATATTTTGCCACCTGCCGGATATCTTCATCGGTGAGCTGGAGGTTGTTCAGCGCGATGTTTTCCCTGATGTTTCCGCTGAAGATAAAGACGTCTTGTTGGACGATGCCGATATTGGAGCGCAGGTCTTGCAGCGCATAGGCATCCAGCAATTTGCCATCGAGACGGATACTGCCCTTCTGATATGGATACATGCCCAAAATGAGATTCACGATCGAGGTCTTGCCGCTGCCGGTGTGCCCGACAAGAGCGACTTTTTCGCCCGGTTTGATGTGGAAGGAGACGTCTTTCAGCACCCATTCGTCCGTGTTATATGCCATCCAGACGTTTTGAAACTCGATCTCGCCTTCCAGCTTGATATTGCGTATTAGGTGCTCGCGATAGTCGTCCGGCTCGGTATCCATGAGATCAAAGATGCGTTCGGCACCGGCAAGCGCGCCTTGCAAAACGTTGAACTTTTCGGTGAAGTCGTTGATCGGTTCAAAGAGCTTGTGGACATATTGGGTGAAAGCCATCAAGAGCCCGATGGTGATCACGTTTCTGAGGATCTGCCCGCCGCCATACCAGATGATGAAAGCCACCGCGACTTGTGAGGACACGTGGATGATGGGACGGAAAAAAGCAAAGAGTTTGAGCTGCTTGATCGAGGTGTGATAATAGTCCTGATTGATGGAGGAAAACTCCTCCCGCTTGTGAAAATACTGATTGAATAGCTGGATGATCTTCTGCCCGCTGATATGTTCCGCGAGCGTGGCATTGAGCTGTGCAAGATATTTGCGCACTTCACGATAGATCACTCTCGTGCGGCGTCTGTATTCGTAGATTACCCAAAGCACGACGGGCAGGATGATAAAGCTCACCAATGCCAATTGCCAGTTTAGCACCAACATCAAAGTGATGATAGCCACGATCAGGATCACGTCCTGAATGATGGTGATCACTCCGGAAGCGAGCATTTCGTCGATGGCGCGAATGTCGTTTGTCACTCTGGTCAGGAGCCTGCCCACGGGGTTTTGATCGAAGTATTTGACCGGCATCTTTTGCAGATGGGCAAAGACATCGTGGCGCAGATCGTTCATCGCCATTTGTGAAAAATAGGCGGTGATCACGCTTTGGAAATAGCTGGAAACCAAGCGCAACAAAATGATGCCAAAGAAGATAAGCGCCAGCCAGACGAGGTTGTGCGCTGCTTCGCTACGAACCTCAAGACGCTGTTTTTGGGGTAGCTTTTTCAGGTTGTCGCGCCCGATGGCGATGGTTTTGCCATTGATTCGAAACCAGCCGCCAAGCCCTTCCGCGCTGCCGTGGGGATCGTGATTTTCGCTGAAATAGACGTTCAGCTTGGCAACATTTGCGGGTTTGTCCACCAGGAGATAGACGGTCTTTTTGCTCAGCTTGCCGCTTGTTTCCAGATCGAGCAGATCGGTCTTGTTGATGCGGTTTCTGTCCTTGGCGCTGAGGATGAGGAAATGCTTGTCGTGATAGTCATATCGCTTGAGTTTCAGAAACGCATATTTATGGTAGATGGCATCGATTTCGGTTACGCTATCAAAGACCGCGATCGATTTGTCGGAAACGATATAATCGTCGATCGCCGTTCTTTGGATCAAAGGGAGCACCACTTCGGCGCCCGCAACCAGCATGAGAATCACAAAAGAGAGAACCACCCACCACAGATAGGGTTTCAGGTATTTGAGCATCCGGGAATACAACCTGCGGTCATAGACCTTGCCTTTCAGGTCGTCGGATTGGAAACCGCCTCTGCCGCCCCAGTTGTTCATAATTCCTCCCCTTCGAGACGAGCCCGGATTCTTTGCTTTTCATAGAGGTCGTTGTAGAGACCGCGATGGGCGATGAGCTCTTCGTGCGTGCCGCTTTCGGCAATGACGGTTTCTCCGATCACGATGATGCGGTCGGCATGCTGAATGGAGGAAATTCTGTGGGCGATGATGATCGTGGTCTTGCCTTTGCGCAGCTCGATCAAGTTTTCCAGGATAAAGCGCTCCGTCTTGGTATCCACCGCGGAAAGGGCATCGTCCAGGATCAGTACCTGAGGATTGGTGAGCAGCGCTCTGGCGATGGCGACGCGCTGTTTTTGCCCTCCGGAAAGCGTGATGCCGCGTTCGCCGACGAGGGTCTCAAACTTCTGGTCAAAATCCATGATCTCATCATAGACCTGAGCCATGCGTGCGGCTTCAAACACAGCTTCGATCGAAGTTTCGGGATTGCCGAGACGGATGTTGTTGGCGATCGTATCCGAAAAGAGGAAAATATCCTGCGGCACGAGCACCATGTCTCTTCTGAGCACGGAAAGAGGTATGGTGTGCACCGGTTTGCCATCGATGAAAAGAGCGCCCTTGGGGGGATTGTAGATGCGGACTAAAAGCTCGATCAACGTCGTTTTTCCACAGCCGGTGGGGCCTACTACGGCGAGGGTTTTGCCGGAATCGATGTGCGTGCTGATGTCGTCAAAGATCAAAGGCAGTTCTTCACCATAACGGAAGCTGAGGTTTATGATCTCGATGGTGCCCTCGATGGCGGTGATGGATGTGTCCGCATCTTTGTCATCGATCTCCGGCTGCACGGCAAAGATATCGTTCAGCCGTTTCAGCGAAGCAGTTCCACGTTGATACATATCCACGATCCAGCCGATGGCGATCATTGGCCAGACCAGCATCCCGAGGTATTGGAAAAAGGCGATGAATTCGCCAATGGTGATCTCTCCGCGAATGGTCGCTCTGCCGCCAAAGAAAAGGGTGATGATCATCGAAGTGCTGATCACAAATCCCATGAAAGGATGAAAGATGCCGGAGATCCTCGCCATCGAGACGTTTTGTTTCACATAGTCCAGAGAGACTTCGTCCACTTTCCTGAGCTCGGCTTTTTCCTGCACGAATGCCTTCACGATGCGGATGCCGGAAATGCTTTCCTGTAGCCTGCCGCTGAGCGTGGCAAAGCTTTCCTGCACCTTGGCAAAGCGCTTGTGCATCTTCTTGCCGAAATAGGCGATGGTGATGGTCAAAAGCGGTAGCGGAATCACCGCCAAACCGGTCAGACGCCAATTGATCGAACCCATGAAGGCGAAGGAGGCGATCGTCATCAACACGATGTCCATCGCGGCGATCAGTCCCATGCCCAAAAGCATGCGCACGGCGTTCAGATCGTTGGTGGCATACGCCATCAGGTCCCCGATCTTGCTGCGGTTGAAATAGTTTTGAGAAAGCTTCAGCAGATGGTTGTAAAAATCCTGCCGCAGATGCTTTTCGATCAGGTGAGAATTGCCGATGATCAGGACACGCCAGAAATATCTGAGCAGCATCACCGCCATCGCAAGCCCGAAGATGATCAAACCCACCCAGATCAATCCTGTTTCGGTGATCCTGCGCTCCTGGATGCCGTCGATGGCATATTGCATCACCTTTGGCATGGCGAGCTGAACGAGATCCACCAAGATCAGCATCACGATTCCACCGGCGATCTTGCCGTAGCTCTTCTTCAAATATGGAAGAATCGCGTCGAATGTTCGCATTGAGACTCCAATAATCAATTTTATCAACGCAAAGCAGGATCCGCCACCTAGTGTCATGTCAAGCTTGGGGTGGGGAATTCCGATTCCCCACAGCTAAAGCAAACCACAGCCGAATCGGAGTTCGGCATCCCAAAAGACGCAAACATGCCTTTTGCGACATTGAATGCTTGACGAGACACTAACATGATCCGGCACATTGGAAAGCTTCATGCTATCCGTTGATAAAACTTGAATTTTGCTGTGCCACGCTTTGAAAGTAGCGCATTTTGTCAACATAAAAACGCGCAAGAGGCAAACGATGGAAAAGATTCAACGATCCCGTGAAAAAAAGTTTGAATTAATCAAAAATAATGCTTGACGAAATATCGCAGTCCTCCACCCTATCGCCAAAGGATGAGATTTCGACACTCTGGATTTGTGTCTCTCACACTTAAGTAAAAGGATTTTTATATGTTTATGAGAAGATTCGATGCCGCGCATCACGATCTAAAAATGGTTTTTCAAACGTCGGGTGGAGTGCGTTTGGCTGGTTTATGCCTCGCACCCACAGCTTATTTTCAATCTATAACCACAAATAATCAAAACATAAGGAGATACTTATGAAACAAAATCTCGTTATCATCCTGTTCCTGGCATTTGTACTGGGAACATTCTCCGTCGCTCACGCGCAACTAAGCGGGACCATTGACATCGGGACGGGGCAAACTTACACCACCCTTGCCGCGGCAATCTCTGCCCTGAACACTCAGGGCGTGGGAGTCCCCGGGGTCACGCTGAACCTGCTGGCAGGCAATCCTGAAACCTCACCTAACGGCGGATACAGCATCACCACCCTCACCGGGGCGAGCGATAGACCCATCGTCATCCGGGGCAACAACAACATCATCACCGCACCCGAAACTCACACGGTCGGTGCGATCAATGACGCCATCTTCAAGATCATCGGCGGTGACTGGATCACGATCCAAGGTTTCGATATGCGCGAACATAGCGCTGCACGCGTTTACACTGCGGCGTCGAACAACATGACCGAATTCGGTGTGGCACTTTTTTATGCCACTGCCACAAATGGTTGCAAAAACATCACTATCCAGAACAATTTGATCACGTTGGAACGCCTTTATCAAAACAGCTTCGGCATCTATTCCAACAGCCGTCATACCGCTACAGCAATGACAACTGCAGCGGACATCACATCCACAGACGGCGCCAACGATAACCTCAAGATTTACAGCAACATCATATCCAATGTAAACATGGGAATCATAGTGGTTGGCTCTCTTACAGGTGATTTTATGGCGCCCGGCTTGGATATCGGCGGCAGCGGCGTTGGAACTGCCAATACGATCAGTAATTTTGGCAATACCGGAACCTTCAGCGGATACATTTCCGTATCCGGCTCGGTGAATGGTATCCTGATCAACAACCAGCAGAACTTCAATATTTCTTATAATCAGATCACCAGCTCCATCGGTGGAACTACAGCGGGCACGCTGCGCGGTATTTATGTCCAAACTACCGGTACACTGCCCACAACCGGTTCTTTCACCAGAACGATTCTCTATAACAACGTCTCGGTTCGCTCTGCGGTCGCCGCAGGCACCATGGTTGGCATCGCGAATGAGGGTGGAAATCTGACAACTACGATTGATATCAACTACAATAATTTCCACACAACTACGCACACCTTAGCTGCTACAGGCGCTATCACCTTCATCTCCCAAATCGGCGCTTGCCAGACACAGAGGGTGCTTGACAACACATTCACCAATATCAGCATGAACACGACGGGTGCCGTCATTCTGATCAATACCGGCAATACGATGCCTGCAAGCGGTGTTCAGAATGTCAATTACAACCGCATCGTCGGCACTTTTACAAAAACTGTGGCAGGCGGCAATTTGACGGGGATAGTCACGAATTCTTCTTCTCCCGCCGGCTCAAACTCAAGCATGACTTATAATAATTTCTCCAATATCACGGTTTCGGGCACTTCAGTGGTGACCGGAATCCAGAACACCGATGGCGGCGCCCCCAGTAAAACCATAACTTTCAACACCTTTGAAAACTGGACTGGCGGAACCGGATTGCTCAACCCCTTGAATATCAACTACAATGGTGCCTCTTCAATTTCGGACAATTTGATCAACAACATCGTGGGAACAGGAGCTGTCACCGGTATCTTGATCGGCTCGTCTGGACAGTCAACTCCTCCGGTTACGGTTGATGTAGCCCGCAATACCGTCCAAACTCTCAGAGGGACTGGAACTGTTACCGGAATCTCCTCTGCCTGTCCCAATTCAGAGACAAACATTTTCAGGAACAGTGTGAAAGATCTCACCGGTAACGGTACTGCAGGTCTATCATACGGTCTTGTTGTCATCGGCGGAGCGATCCATAACGTCTATAACAACGTTATCTGCAATTTGAAGGCTCCGGATAACACAGGCACTGTCGCTTCCATCAATACAATCCGGCTCACAGGTGGAACGACAAACAATATTTCTTATAATACCACGTATTTGGATGCTACAGGTAGCAGCGCCAATTTCTCCACAGCATCGCTCTTTATCAGCGCAGGTGACAACACATTGCTGAACAATATCTTCGTAAATAAGAGCGTTCCCGGCAGTACCGGCAGAACGGTTGTAATCTGGAAAACCACAGCAGGCAACGCTAACATCGGCGCCGGCTCCGCCACCAATATCTACCATGCCGGAGATGAACTCGAGAACCAGCTAATCGGTTATTTCGTTGCAACTCCGTATATCAGTCTGGCAAATTACAAAGCTGCGCTCGTGGATCGGGATCTTAGCTCATATTGGGAAGATGTGGCGTTTGTGAATGCCGCAGCATGTGACCTGCGTATCAATCCCGGCCGTGAGACCCGCGTGGAAAGCAATGCCACTTATATCGCTACCATATTGAGGGACTTCCTCCATGTGCTGCGTCACGGGAGCAGACCTGATATAGGCGCCTACGAAGGTGACTATATGCCTGTGCTTATGCCTCCGGCAACACCGATCTACGTCAGTCCGGGAGCGGGCATCTCGGGCGTGGCAATCAACGCACCGCTCGTCTGGAGCGCTAATCCCGAGGGCGGGACTCCCGCCAGCTACGATGTGCGTTTCGGTGTAGTCAATCCTCCGGGTTTTGCCATTAATGTTGCCACCACTTCCTACAACCCTGCCAAGCTGTTCAACCAGCTCTATTACTGGCAAGTGAAGGCATACAACGCCCAAGGCGAATCCGACTGGACAGTTGTCCGCGACTTCACCACTGCCACCGGCATTCCGGTGCTCACCTACCCCGGAGTGGACGCTATCGGTATCCCGGAACAGCTTACTTTCACCTGGGGTGCTATTGCCGGTGTGAGCGGATATAAGATCAAAATCGGCACCACCTCCGGTGGCTCGCAAGTTGCCAATATGGTCCCCTGCGCCACCAACAGCTATGTGCGCGCAGTTCCTCTGGCATATAATACTCTCCATTTCTGGTCGGTATATTCCGTCAACGGCGCTCAGGAAGTGCAAAGCTTGGAACGCAGTTTCACCACCAGACCTGACCCCACGATCTCTAATTTCCCTTGGACCGAGACCTTCGAAGCTAATTCTCCCTCCCGGGTTAACTGGTCGCAGATCCAAGAGGTCGGAACTAAAGTCTGGACTTATGCAACCGGCGCCGGCGGCGGCAATATTACTACCGCCCGTTCCGGGACATTGAATGCCAGATTTACCGCAACTTCAGGAGGACCGTGGAGAACCAAATTAGTCAGCCCTCCCATTAACCTGAGCGCCAATCCTGTTCATAAATTATCCTTCTGGTATGGTCAACAATTATGGTCTCCCGACCAAAATGAATTGAAGGTCTTTTATCGGACTAGTCCCAGCTCAAGCTGGGTCGAAATCGCTCACTATACTACCGATGTAAACGTTTGGACATTAGTGCCGAATCTTGCGTTACCGAATCCCAGCGCCACATATCAGATTGCCTTTGAAGGCATTGATAAATATGGTTATGCGAATGTGCTGGATGATGTCATGGTGGAAGTTGTCTCTACTTCACCGGTTTTCGAGATCACTCCCAACAGCAAGAACTTCGGTGATGTGCAGATCGGTACTACTACTGCACCGACTGTCTTTACGATCCGTAACGCCGGTGGGGGAATCCTCATAATCAATCCCCCGATCAGCATCACAGGTACTGATGCCGAACGCTTTATCCTCACTGATACGAATAGCTATCCGAAAGAGCTGACTGCGAACCAGACGATGACCGTTTCGGTCGCTTTCCAGCCCGGAACGATTGGCGACAAGGTTGCCAGCTTGCGGGTAGTGGATAATATCGATGTGAAGCAAGAGCGTCTGTTTGGTTTGAGCGGGAAAGGAGTCGATAACACCGTTTATAACCTGCCCAAGATCTTCACTTTCACACCGGCAACGGATGTGAACGGATGGATGGTCTTTGCATCGAGTCCGGCTGTTTCCGGTCTCTGGAGCCTTCCCAATGCAAACCTTGCCGGAGGCACAGCACCCGAACTCCATCATCATTACCCGTCCGGCGACGTTAGCGGCCAATGGACACGTCTGGTATCACCTCCGATTGCCGTGAGCGGGCTTGCCCAAGTGACGATCAAATTCCGGCATTGGTTCGATGTATATGGAACCGGTCTCAACCTGCAATTCCAGTATTCTTACAATGCAGTGGACTGGACACCTCTGTGGAACGTCAATGCGACCACGAATTTGGGTCCGGAAGAATTGACCTTCCCCATCACCATGGCAAAGGCAGACCGGCTCTATCTATCCTGGTACACCTTCGGAAATCAGTATAACATTGATTCCTGGGATATAGACAACATCCGTATCCTGCCTCCCAATACCCAGGTGAACCAGACTACCGCAGCAGCCGGAGTGGCAAACGTAGCCGTGCCTCCAATCATTGATGAATCCAACAGTAATACTATTAATGCTTCAGTGAATATCACCAATCTAACCCCTCCCAATGCGCTCGTCAACGTAAGCATCGGATATGCAGATTACTCACTGTATAATGCCGGATTGAGCTTTGTCTTATCCGGCACCACCTTTGGCGGTACCACAGTAGTAGTGACGCACGATCTGGGATTCATTCCAGTACAGATTGCTTACCGCATTGGTACCGGAGCTTGGATCATGGTCATGGCTCAACCGTCCTGGACAACCACCACCGTCACAATTGTCATTCCTGGAAAGATGGGTAAAAATGACGATGATGTCACCTTTGTGTTCCCACAGGCACCCGAACAAACCCTGCCGGTGGAGCTTGCATCCTTCACAGCCACCTTCGATGTGAGCATGTTCGTCAAGATCGCCTGGGTGACGGCTTCCGAAACCAACCATCTGGGATATAACATCCTGCGCGGAGACAGCAACAACGTGGGCAACGCCATCCAGCTCAACCAAAACGTGATCACGCCCGCCGATGGAGTCGCCCTCGGCACCCAGATGAGCTACAAATTCATCGACAACGAGATCTACAACAACGAAACCTATTACTATTGGTTGGAAAGTGTCGATCTGGATGGAACTTCGAACCTGCACGGACCGATCACGGTCTTGGTGACCCTCGATCCCGAGGATCCCGGAACACCTCCTATTCCTCTGTTTACAAAGCTGATGGAAGCGTACCCCAATCCCTTCAATCCCAGCACAAAAATCAGCTATAGCTTGAAGGAAGCGGGCAAAGTCCGCATCGAAGTCTATAACGTCAAGGGTCAGATGATCCGCACCTATGATAATGACCACAGCACACCCGGCTATTACCACATTCTGTGGGACGGCAAAGACACCTCCGGCAGAAACGTGAGCAGCGGTCTCTACCTCTATCGTATGATCAGCGGCAACTATCGCGAATCCAAGAAGATGGTGCTGGCGAAATAATCCGCATATAATAAACCAATCATCACTAAAGCCCCGGGATCTCCCGGGGCTTTTTTTTTGTTAGGTGTGCGGGTGCACCGAACATGGAATTACCGACGTCCCCGTCGGTTGCTACGCGGCAACCTCATCAAAGGCGACACCACATAGCACCAAACATGGAATTACCGACGTCCCCGTCGGTTGCTACGCGGCAACCTCATCAAAGGCGACACCACGTAGCACCAAACATGGAATTACCGACGTCCCCGTCGGTTGCTACGCGGCAACCTCATCAAAGGCGACACCACATAGCACCAAACATGGAATTACCGACGTCCCCGTCGGTTGCTACGCGGCAACCTCATCAAAGGCTACACAACATAGCACCAAACATGGAATTACCGACGTCCCCGTCGGTTGCTACGCGGCAACCTCATCAAAGGCTACACCACGTAGCACCAAACATGGAATTACCGACGTCCCCGTCGGTTGCTACGCGGCAGGATAGGTTACAGATTTGTAGATGGTTTGATAGATTTGTAGATGGGTTATAGATTGGCAAATGTGTCATGTTCATCGCTACTATCGCCGACGGGGACGTCGGCGTTCCATGAGGCGGCGCTCCATGATATGGAATTACCGACGTCCCCGTCGGTTGCTACGCGGCAACCTAATCAAAGGCGACACCACAACATCATGTAGAATATTATATAGTATCACAGGGTGATCTGCAGATCATTTTCTCATTGTTTTCTCTTTATACATATTGCGTGCTTCACACCCGAGCTAAGTTGTGTCGCCACTGATGGGACTGACGGGCTGCAACCGACGGGGACGTCGGTAATTCCATGTTCCGTTAGTGTGAATTGGTAAATAGGTGAGCTGCGGCGTTGCAACCGACGGGGACGTCGGTAATTCCATGTTCCTTCCACACCGCGAGGTTTTGTGCTTGACATAAAAGCCCTGCACAAAGACTTGGGAAAAAAATACCATGAAGTCATCTTATGGAGGAAATAATGCTGGTACATGATGACCTTTATTATACCGAGAGCCATGAATGGGTGAGAGTCATTGACGATCTTGCCATCATCGGGATTACCGATTTTGCCCAACACGAATTGGGAGACATTGTTTTTGTCGAATTACCCGAAATGGGCGTCAACGTTTCCGCCGGCGAGCCCTGCGGTTCGATCGAAGCCGTGAAAGCGGTGGAAGACTTCATCAGCCCGGTCAGCGGCAAGATCGAAGAACGTAATAGCGATCTGGAAGACAGCCCGGACTTGATGAACAAATCCCCCTTTGAAGAAGGCTGGTTGATCAAAGTGCGTCTGAGCAACACAGACGAGCTGGAAAACCTGCTAACCGCGCAGGAATACAAGAAACTCATCGAACCCTGATAACCGCCATTAATATATAAACGTGATCGAAAAAAACAAGAGCTTTTTAATCATCCTCTCCGCTCCCTCCGGTGGCGGGAAAAGCACGATCCTCACTGAAGTGCTCAAACGATCCGACGTCATCGATTATTCCGTTTCCTACACCACCCGTGCGCCGCGGGGAGCAGAACAAACCGCAGTCCACTATCACTTTGTGAGCGAATCAGATTTTTTTCTGCGCAGCACTGCGGGTGATTTTCTCGAGCAAGCGAAGGTCTTTGACAACTGGTATGCCACCTCGATCAGCTATATCCAAAGCCGTCTGGAAAAACAGCGGCACGTGATCATGGATATCGACGTGCAGGGCGCCGCGCAGATCAGTTCTTCAAACGTGCCCTACGTGAAGATTTTCATCATCCCTCCTTCGATGGAGGTTTTGAAAGACCGGTTGATCAAGCGCAACACCGATTCCATGCCGGAGATCGAAAAGCGGCTCGGTATTGCACGCGATGAATTGAAATACATCCCCAGCTACGATTACTTAGTGATAAACGATGATCTGGACCAAGCCGTCAATGAGGTATTGGCGATCATCAGCGCGGAAGAAAACCGCGTTTACAGATACCGGGAGCCGATCAACGGCTTCCTCGGACAGGAGATACAAAAATGATCAATGAAAAGATCGAAAGCTTTCTGGAAAAGACGGATATGAACTATCTGTACTGCCTGCTTGCAAAGCTGGAAGCACAGCGTCTGAGCCAGTTTCCATCCTATGTGAAAAACCGTTTCACGGATAAAATACCCATCATTGCCATGAAGCACGTGGCGGACAACGAAGTGCCGGACTATCTCTCCGAACTCGCGGAAGCCGAGCTGGCAATGGCGCAAGCCGCCCTGCAGGTAAGTGATGAAGATCTCAGCGACGTGGATCTCAGCGAAGAAACCATCGATGACTCGGTCAAATTTATCCAAGAACTCAAAAAAGACAATCTGGAAAACTATTCCGATGACGATGATGATGACTTTTTCTTTGAGCAGGGAGACGCGGAAGATTCCGAAGACATCTAAATATCAATGAGCAATCGCGCCATCAAACAGCAGCTCGAGCTGCTGCGAAACAGCGGAATCCATGAGATTTACGCGCCGGTGAGCGACAAAGCCAAGCTGTTGGGCAGCTTGAAGCTCAAATATGCCAATTGCACAAAGTGCGCTCTTCACACCGGGCGCAATTTGCTTGTCTATGGCGAAGGCGATCCAAACGCGATCGCTATGATCATCGGAGAAGCACCCGGCGAGCAGGAAAACCAGAGCGGCAGACCCTTCGTGGGAGCAGCCGGCGGCTTGTTGGAAAGAATGCTCCTCGCCATCAACCTCACCCGCGAGCAAGTCTATATCGCGAACATCGTCAAATGCCGTCCTCCCGGAAACCGCAATCCTGATGCCGGAGAGCGCGAAGCCTGCCTGCCCTATCTGATCGAGCAAATCGGCATCATTCAACCCCGCATCTTTCTCTTTCTGGGCTTGGTGGCGGCACAGACATTGCTCCAGGCGAAAGGCACCTTGGAAAGCCTGCGCTTGGAAAGACACGAGTTTTGCGGCATCAGAGCTTTCGTGACCTATCATCCCGCCGCGCTGCTCAGAAACGAAAACTGGAAAAGACCCGCCTGGGAAGATTTGCAGGAATTTCAAAAGGAATATATCAAGCTTCAGGAAAGGTAAATGGCGCGCAAGTGCTCAAGCAATATCCATCTCGGCAGGTTATTCGGCGGCGGAAACATCAGTTCCCTTCGCTTTGTTCTGATCTTCCTCCTGCTTTTGACAGGCTTGCTCAACGCCAAAATCGCCATCTATGGAGATACCAGAACCAACGACGATGTCCACCGGCAAATCGTCAACGCCATCACTGCCCATGAACCCCACATCGCCTTCCACACCGGTGATCTCGGCACTAACGGGCTTTCGCAGGAAGAATACGACAATTTTTTCCGCATCTCGGAGCCGCTGATCGAGTATTGCGCCATCCATCCCGCCAAAGGAAACCACGAACGCGACGCAGCGCTCTTTCTGAGAAACTTCCCCTCCATCGGAGCGCGGACATATTACTCGGTTTCCTATGACAAAATGCTCTTCATCCTGTTGGACAGCACCATCGATATCAACCCCGGCTCGATTCAATACTCGTGGCTGCAAAAGGAACTTGCGGAAAACCAGCATCTACCGGCGATCATCATTCTCCACCACCCCATCTTTAGTTCCGGAGCGCATGGCGACGCGCTTGGGCTCGGACTCTTCCTCCCCACGCTCTTTGCGAAACACAACGTGAGAGCTGTATTCAACGGACACGACCACAATTATGAACGCTCCAAACACAATGGCATCACTTATGTATCCACCGGCGGCGGCGGAGCCCCTCTTCGCGATGCCAGACACGATAATCCCCACTCCATCGTCTTTCGAAAAGAATACCATTATTGCATCGGCAAACGCGATGAGGATATCCTCTCGGTTGATGTTTATGCTCCGACCGGCGAGGTGCTGGATTCCTTTTTGATTCATTTGCGCGGATAGATATTCACCGGCGTCCGTGCCACTTGGGCTAATGAGGCTCGAGATTGGCTTCAACTTGACTTCAACATGACTTCAAATAGCCTCAAATTAACTTCAAATAACTCCATATAACTTCAGATTAACATCAACATAACTCCAAACATAACTTCAACTTGTTTAATTTTCAATCCTTTGCCACTCCTTCCTCCTTCCATAGCGTTAATCAAGCCTTAATCAAGCGTTAATCAAGCGTTAGTTTTATTACGCTTGATTAACGCTTGATTAAGGCTTGATTGACGCAGTGGGGCGTGGGAGCTATGAGGCTGTTGAGAATTCCGATTCCCCACAGCCGAATCGGAGTTCGGCTTCCCAATGTGTAGCGCAGCATGCCGATGCTGCGGCTGCGACTTCCTCCCTATGAACCCAGCAGGGATCAGCCTCCGCTGATGAGGTGATAGACCATCACGTCCGCCCCTACAGGAACGGGAGTGATATCATAATTGACCTTTTTCACCAAAACGCCGTCGATCTTGATCACCAGCATCCTGAAGGTATAATTCATCTTTATCAGCACGTCGCGAACCGTCATGCCATCTTCCCAATCGATGATGTTTCCGTTTACTGTGATCGTATTCATCGTATCCTCTCTAATTTCATATAATAAACATACGTCATCGCCGCGAAATATGTATCGGTCAAAAAGGGGATTCACGCATGCATCTTGAGCAGCAATTCCAAGCACAGATTCGCTTGCATGTTCGCCACCACCGCGACTCTTGCGGAGATGGGATTGATGCCGGGAGCGAGCTCTGAAACGCCATCGCCGATGATATATAGATTATCCGTTTGCAAGGTTTTCAAGCTTTCGTTGTTACCCACGCCCGCCAAGCCGGAAGCGGCGATGATAGGTCTCGTGGGGAATAGCGATTGCCAGCTTTCGATCAACATCTGTTTCTGTTCCGCCAGATCGAAGGCTTCGATCATGATCTCTGCCGTGCCAAAAAGGCTCCCGACGTTTTCAGGGGTCACTTTCAGAGGATGGATGATGATCCGGATAAATGGATTGATTCGATCAAGATTAGCTTTCAAGGCTTCGACCTTGAGAGAGCCGACTTGATCGAGGAAATACTGCTGCCGGTTCAAATTGGCGGTGCAAACGGTGTCATAATCCGCGATGATCAAGGTCCCGATGCCGGCACGAGCGAGCGAGACGGCGATATTTGATCCCAAGCCCCCGGCTCCAGCGATGCCGATGACGGATTTTTGCCAGATTTGAAGCATTTCTGGATCGTGACCGGCATAAAGCTCTTGGTATAAATCATTCTTTGTCATCGTTTTATCTCGATTCGGATGGTTCCGGAGGGATCGATGCCGTTCAGGTTATCCGTCATCGCGCTGATGACGTCTTTGAGCATATTCTGCACAAAGGGAACGATCACGATTTCACGGTCGTTGACATATAAACGGAGCCGCTTTTTGCCGTCTAACACGCAGTCTTCGCGTTTTGCCCTTCCCTGAACAATGTCCGCTGCCAGATCGAAACAGCTTTTTCCGCAGGCGGAACAGCAATCCGGGTCGCTCTGGGGGAGGATCTCGAAAGTCTTTGTCAATATGTCGTTTATGAGTTGTTCAAGGTTATTTTGCAGACAATATACCGGTAGGTTATGATAGCTTTCGAGTTCAGACGCGATCTTACCGGAGATGCCGATCGTCGTCTCGTCGATCAGTTCATCAAGCTGACCGGTCGTTTCGGCGCAGACGATTTTGGGCAGCGCCGCGTGTTTCATGCCTTCGATGACCAAAAAGTCCGCTGTTAAGAGCGGAATGATGTCTTTCAAATCCGGTGAGGGGGTCAAAATCAGTGCGCTGTCCTGCAAACCGCGGGCAAAAACCTGCGTAGCTCCGGCTTTGGCGTGCTTCCATGAATTGCTGCCTTCGCTGTCTGCACGGTAGCTTTCGTTGTGGATATCCTTGATGGAGGCTACTTTATAGCCCCTTTGCGTGAGTTCGCGGATCACCGCAACCGCCATAGTCGTCTTGCCGGTGTGATGATATCCGACGATGCCGATGGCTTTCATATCAGACCTTGCCGACGAGGACGACGCAAGTGGCGGATATGCCCTCCCCGCATCCGGAAACGCCGAGACCCTCTTCCGTAGTGGCTTTGATGGAGATCGCGCCCACATCGGTAGCCAGAATCTCCGCCAATCTGATTCGCATGGCGTCGATGTGGTCTCTCAATTTCGGTTCCTTCGCGCAGACAGTGCTGTCCAGATTGACGATATCATAGTGGTTTCCTCGCATCAGGGAGGCGCAATGCTTGAGTAATACGCTACTGTCCATACCTTTATATGCAGGATTGGTATCCGGGAAATGGCTGCCGATATCGCCCAAAGCCAGTGCTCCAAGAATGGCATCAATGATAGCGTGGATGAGGACGTCCGCGTCCGAATGCCCATCCAAGCCTTTTTCAAAGGGGATTTCCACCCCTCCGAGGATAAGCTTTCTTGCCGGTATCAACCGGTGAACGTCATAGCCGATGCCGATGCGCAGCATGTTCTTAGTCCACCGTGATGGATTTGGAGACGTTTTTGGGCACGTCGGGATGCACGCCATGGTCAAGCATGTTCAATCTATCCAGCTTTTTCATCTTGCGCACGCTCATTCTCAGTGCCAACAGTTGCAGCACAACGGTGGCGGAAAAGCAGGTCAGAACGCTGTCGCCGGTCTTGGGCAGCATGATGTAGCCCCACCCGTAGTATTGCCCCTCGTTGGGAATGCTGCTGGCGTTCTTCATCAGCTTGTCATTTTCCTCGGCAATCACGTAGGTGTTGGCGCCGCGGATTTTGTGCGTATTGATCTGTGAGATAGTGAGATTGACGTCGCGCTCGTCCGGTCCGGTCACATAGATAAGCGGATAATTGCGGTATAGGGGTTCGAAGAAATCTCGCTCGTGCACAGTTTCCTTGAAGAGTTGATCAGCTTCGGTGCTGAGGTTGAAGGGCATGTTTCCGGTAAAGATATAATTTCCCAATGCCTTATATATCTCTTTGGTCTCGCTTCGGGAGATATCAAGCTGCTGGGCTTGGTCGTCTATGGTGTCGATGATATCGCCAAAAGCACGGACAAAATTGCGCACGTGCTTGAGACCAAAGACGGTGTTTTTTCCCAAAATAGTGTTTGGCCCGTGTTTAAATTCAGACGCTTCGCGCCCCTCGGCGTGGTTCAATACGGTCTCGCGGATCTTAAGCGCGCCTTCCATAGCGACGCCGCTGATCTTGGTGGCGAGAATGTGCAAGGAGGGTTCCATATAAATCTTTGCGGCAATGGAATCGACCACATCAGCCGTGTTATCAATGGTTTCCATGATCAGGGAGGGGATGTTTGCCATGCTCTTGACCCGTTTTTCGAGGGCGATGAGTTTTTGCTGTTTGAGCTTGGGATCGCAGCCGTTGTCGATTTCCTGCAGTTTCATTTGGGCGGTGCGAATGGCGAGATAATAGAAAAGCGTGATCTGGTTCATGAAGCTTTTTGTGGCGGGAACGGCGATCTCCGGTCCGCAGAGAATGGGAATGGCGACATCGCTCTTTTCTTGTCCCAAAGTGGAATTCATATTGTTGACTAACACCACTTTACGCACGTCCAGATCGGCATTGTCGATGTCGTTGAAGATGTCGATCAGGTCTTTTGTTTCACCGGATTGGGAGACTCCGATGATTAGGTCGTTGTCCTTGATGCAGTTTGAATACTCGCCTCTGAAATCGCCGGGAAGGATGGGAATGATCTCCACCTGTGCGATCTCGTTGAAGAAAAACGCGCCTACTTTGGTGGCGTGGAAGGAAGTCCCGCAGGCGATGGTGTAGGCATTGCGGTTTGCCTGGATGGTGGTTTTGACCGTGGAGAGAAAGCCCTTGACGCTAAGCTCAAACTCACGCACGCTATTTTGTTCCGAGATGGAGTCATAAGCCTTTGCCAGAGTGAGTTTGCGCAGGTCAAACTCTGCGCCCATCATGTCGATGAAGATGTTCTTTTCATTGGAGAAGAAGTATTTTTTATCAAAGTCCTCTTTCACCGCGACGTCGTAGATCTCTTTGTAGGATTGCTTTGCGGCTTCATAGAAGGTGTCGAAGGCATCGGAGGCGCTGATTCGGTCAAAATAATCGAGCTTGTCCTGAAACTCGTGAATGTCGATCAGTTCATGCATTTGGGCTTCAAAGCTTTCCTGCATGTTTAGCTGGGTGATCAGTTTCAACATGCGCTTGCCGGTGTTTGATCCGCCTTGAAAGAGTTTCACCAGTTTGCCGGTGGATTCGGACTGGGCATAGATCTCCTGCTCCATGAAGTATTCATACTCGGGCAATAGTTCCACGTCCTCGGCGCGAAGCTTGGAATAGACCGGCTTGCTTTCGATCGTGGTACCCTTGGCATGGACTTCGTCTGGTTGGTTCAAACGCTTGAAACGCAGGTCCTTCTGCGCGAAAATCTGATGGCTGTCAGCAGTGTATTCTATGAACTCTCCTTCCCGGAGATTGACTAACATCTTGGTGAATCTGAGCACCGCAGTGAGATCCGAAGACGCCAGGGAAAAGGGCATATTTTCGATCGAACCGATGCCAAAGTACAAGCTGCTGCCCGCTTTGATTGCCCAGGAAGACTTGGTGACGGGATCGACGATCACCGCTGCATAGGAGCCAACCGTCTTTTCCGCGGTCTGGATGATCGCTCCGCGCATGCAGGCTTTGCGGGCTTCGGCATCGGAAGGGTTTCCTGCTCTGTCCATTTCAATGTCAAAATAGTGTTCCACGCAGTGCACGAGCATTTCACCGTCATTGTCGGACTGAACGATGTGCCCTTCGTGGCTGAGGAAAAGCTTGAGTTCGCGGGTGTTGGTGATGTTTCCATTGTGGGCGCCGTAGATGTGGCGTTTGCATTTCACTTCGTGGGGCTGGGCGTTCTTTTTGTTCACGAAGCCGAAGGTCGCCCATCGCACCTGCCCGCAAAAGATCTGTCCGCTTTGTTTTTCGATGCCGAGGGTTTTCACCAAAGTGCTGGGAGCGCCCACGTCCTTGAGCAGCGTGATCTCTTCTCCCTCGCTCTGGAAAGCAGCGCCTGTGGAGTCGTAACCTCTATATTCCAGTGCCTTTAGCAGAATGGAAGCATATTCTCCGAGTTTTAGGGAAACCTTGGGAAGCGCCAAACCGAGCACTCCGCAACCGATGCCGAAAATAGGGATCGGGATATTGATGCTCAGGTTCTTTATCTCTATCAGCAGTCTCCGAATATTGGAATTGGCGCTGATGCGTTCTCGCATGCTTTGCATATTTATTCCCTTGTTATATCATATTGTTTTCAATTATTTGCCGGGCGAAGAACATATCCGCCTCATCCGTGATCTTGATGTTCAGATCGCTGCCAAGGAGATAGCGCACTTTGCCGCCATAGTGTTCCACCAGTGAGGAATCGTCCGTGCTGATGAAGCCGTCCTGATAGGCTTTTTCATAAGCCGCCTGGATCAATTGATAGGAAAAGACCTGCGGAGTGAAAGCCTGCACCAGTCTGTCCCGGGGGACTGTCTGTTCGATGAAGCTGTCGTCGATGGATTTGATCGTATGTTTGAGCCGCGCCACGGGGATCACCGCTTTGTCGATTTGCACGATCTCAAAGAGATCCGAAATCAGGTCTTCATTCACGAAGGGGCGGACTGCGTCGTGGATAAAGACATAGCGGGTGCTGTGCGGACAGCTTTGCAGAGCGCCAAAGATGGAATCCTGCCGTTCGATCCCGCCACCGATGACCAGCCATGGTTTTTCGATATCGCCAAAGTATTCCTCGATTAGGCTTTGGCAATAGAGAATGTCCTCCTCCGGAGCGGTGATGATCACGCTGTCAATCACCTCCGAAGCAAAGAATCTGCCCAAGGTGCGGATCAGAATGGGGATTCCTTCCAGCTCGCGAAACTGCTTTTTGACGATTCCGCCCATGCGGGTTCCGCTCCCCGCGGCAGTGACGATGGCTACGTTTTGAACTTCCATCTGTAAACAACTCCCCAATCCTCGCGTTTGGCATGGAGATGACCTTCCAAGTGCAACTCGCGCAGGATCTTGCTGATTTCGTTGATGTGAATGCCCAGGGCGGAGGAAACGTCTTCCGCGGTGCCCGCTCTGCTAACTAGCAGCGTTTCGATGCCGGCTATGACCCCCGCATCCACGATGCTTAACTCGCTGGCATAGTGTATCTTGGCGATGATCTCCACCGGGATGTTCAAGCGGGAATCCAGGTATTTTTTGATCTTGGTCAATTGGCTCGAACTGGCTGACCGCACCCATTCCTCGGCTCCCACCCGATCAAGGCTGTTGAGTTGGATGATGTCCGGCTCTATTTTTTCTATGGCAATAGCGAGGGAGTCAAGCGCACTGGCAGTATCGTTCAAACCCTCGATGATAAAGACTTCCAGGCGGATTTCGCCTTTGAATTCCTTTCTCAGGGAGACCAGTGAGGAGATCAGCTCTTCCACTTTCAAACCGGGCATGGGACGGTTGATCTTTTCAAAGACTTCCTGAGACGCGGCGTCCAGCGATGGCAGGATCAGATCGCAACGCAATATCTGAGCACGGACAAGATCATCCGAGAGCAGGATGCCGTTGGTGAGTAGCGCCAGTTTATATTGAGGATAATGATCTTTGATATAATCGATGATGATGCCGATGCCGCTGTGCAGAGTTGGTTCGCCCGCGCCGGAAAAGGTGATGAAATCGAGTTTTGGGATGCTTTTGAGATAGTCGTCAAGCTCTTCGATAATCTCTCGAATGGGATAGAATTCCCCTCTTTTGGTGCTCAAATGGGTAGTGCGCTGAACCTCGCAATAGACGCAATTTAGCGGACAGTACTTGTATGGAACCAAATCCACACCGAGGGAAATTCCCAAGCGGCGTGAGGATACAGGTCCGAAGAGATGTTTATACTTCATCTTTTTGTTAGAAAGTAGTGCCGAATTGCAAATGCGGCTCCCAGCCCCCTTCGTTCAGATTGTAGGCATAATCAAATCCGATCAAGCCAAAGGGACTGCGGATGCGGATGCCGGCGCCGACACCTTTCTTGAAATCGAGGAAGTTAAACTCCCGCAATTTGTTATAGCTGTTTCCGGCATCGAAGAAAGAGACCGCGATGATCTGATCGCTGCCAATTGGGTAGCCAAGCTCGGTGGAGAAGATGATCGCCCTGGTGCCTCCTCCGGCAGGACCGACGGATCGGTCTGCAAAGCCGCGAATTCCATCCGGACCAGTGCCTCCGAGGTAAAACTTTTCATCCGGTGGAGCGTCGTCCGATTTTCCATAGGGTGCCACATAGCCAAAGCGCCATTTGCTGCGAAGAGTGATCTTCTGCCAGGTTTCGGTGTACCAATTTACCTGCGCGATCTGTTTGAAATAGTCAAAATCACCACCAAAGGGACCGCCGGCAAGCTCAGAATACACCGTGATCTGCGAGCCGCGGGTGGGGAAGAAGATGTTGTCCCGCGTGTCTCTGCTGAGGGTGGCGTTGAGGGAGCTGGTGTAGCGCCAATCGAGGTTGTTCAGTTCGATCAGAGTGGCGTTCGCGGCTTCGTTAAGGAGTATCTGTTCCATGTTTGTGATGCGGTATTTCTTGGAATAGAGCGTGTATCCGAGTACCAGACGGGTGCGGTTTACAAGGGGAATATATTGCCCCAAACGCACCCCCGCGCCGCGGGTATAGATCTCGTAGTAGAAAGAGCTCCAGTCCTTTTTAGTGTAATAGAGATTAGCGCCCAGAAGGACGCTTGAATCATAGAGATTGGGATTGGTAAAATCAAACTCAAAGTTCTGGGTTTTGCCGCCAAATTCCCATTTGAGCCCGCTGGACCAGTTATTGCCAAAGAGATTGTTTTGCGAGACTGAGAGCTGACCGACGATGCCGTCCTGACTGTTGTAGCCGACTCCACCGTTGGCGGTGCCGGAGGATTTGTCCACCACGTCGATGTGTAGATCGATGTCGCCCATGTTGTTGACGCGTTTATAGTCCAGCCCGATGTCCGGTTCAAAGAAACCGAGATTATAGATATTTTGCTGGCTGCGAATCACCTGCGACTGGCGATAATAATCTCCGGGAGCGATGTCCATCTGTCGCCGCAGCACCTTTTCTTTGGTGCGTTGGTTGCCGGCGAAATGGATCTGACGGATGCGAGCGCGGTTGCCTTCATTGACGCTGAGATCGATATTGAGCAAATCCCCGTCCTTGTTGATCTTGGGCGCGATCTCCGTGTAGATGAAACCTTCATCGAAATACATGGCATAGACCCTGCCAAGCTGTTTGTCAAACTTTTCCTGATCGAAAGTATTGCCTTCCTTGAGAGTGAATTTGCTCATGATCGTTTCATTTGTGAAGTTGCTGTTGCCCATGATGTTGATGCTGCCGAGGCTATATTTCCCGCCCTCGGAGATGGTGATGATCAGTTCCAGCGTGCGTACTCCGGTCTGTTTGAGCTCCCAGGGGCCGACGCGCACATCGATATAGCCGTTTTTCTTGTAGAAGGAGATCAGGCTCTGCAAGTCCGCATCAAACTTATCTTGTTCGAAACGACCCGAGCGGAGCAAGTTCGCGGATTTGGTTTTCATGCGTTTGAGCAGCACCTTGTCCTCAAAACCGGCATTGCCGACGAAAGTAATCTTCTGGATAAAGACGCGGCTGCCTTCGTCGATTTCGACCTTGACGCGGACGCGATTGTCAGCGGAAAGCACCTCGGAGACATTGATCTTGGCATAGCTGAAACCCTTGCTGCGATATTCGCCGGTGAGCTTTGAGATCAACTGGTGGCGTTGGTAATCCGACCAGAAAGATCCCACCCGCAGGTTGATCAGCTCGTCCAGGCGGTCTTTTTTGATCACTTTCATGCCTTCATATTCGATGAAGGATAGCACCGGATTTTCCACCACGCGGATAGTCAGAATCACGCCGGTTTTATAGATCTCGGAGAGGAACTGAATATCGGAAAAAACGCCCATTTTATGCAGCGTTTTGATCGAGCGCGCCACTTCCTCCGGATCCAAAGGATCACCGATGCGCAAGCCTATCGCGCTGGTCACCAATTCAGGTGCGATATTACGCGTGTTTTCCACGCGAATCTCATATATTGTCTCGCCGATCGCCATCAGGCTGCCGATACTAACCAGCAGCAGGCACAGCAGTATATGCTTCAGGGCAGTGTGCATATTTCCTCCATGTTGAGTTAGCGGACTATATCCCTCAAGAGCCGTTTTTAGTAAAGACATTTTTTCTGTTGATAATAATCAGGACTATGGAAACATATTTGCAACAGCATTGGATCAGACTGTTTGAAGGGTTTTTTTGACGCCCTCTAAAGGAGATTGGAGATGAAAACGATGCTGAGACCGGCACTATTTTGCCTGATGATATTACTGAGTGCAGGCATCCTGCAAGCGCGGGATCGCCATGCACTGAAACCGCATTTCCGGATGCGCAGCCATGAAACCGCGAGGGCGGATTCCGCCACCGGATTTGACGTCATCAAATATGAAATCACGCTCACGATCAACGACATCAGCAGGTTTATCTCCGGAAATGTACTCACCACCGTGCTGGCGGAGGAAAATCTCACTGCTCTGCAATATAACCTGCACAACCTGAACGTGAGCGCCATCCTCGTCAATGACGCTCCGGCAACCTTTACTCACACCGGCGGGCTCATCAATATCGCGCTCAATATCCCAGTGGGACAGACCTTCACGACCCAAGTTTTCTATTCCGGCTATCCGCAGCTATCTCCAAATCTCTATCAGATCGGCATGATCTTTTCCACGAATAGCGTGTTCACGATCAGCGATCCCGACGCCGGACGCTATTGGTGGCCTTGCTATGACTACCCTTGGGACAAAGCGATTGTGGATCTGCATATCACCATGCGCAGCGATTGGAAAGTGGCGGCAAACGGCATCAGAAGCGGCATCGTCAACAACGGAGACGGCTCTTCAACCACTCACTGGATCGGTTCCCATCCGATGACCACCTATCTGGTTTGCATCACTGCAGGTCCCTATGTCGAGATTCTTCAAAGCGCCGGAGGCATCCCTATTCACAATTTTGTGTTGCCGAACCAATACAACAACGCCCTCGTGGATTTTGCCAATCAACCCGCCATGATCAACTATTTCTCGTCGGTCTTCGGTGCCTATCCCTTTGAAAAATATGGCAATGCCGTAGTCAGTATGAGCACCTACGGCGCGATGGAACATCAGACGATGACCACGCTCGGAAACTTCATCATCACCGGAACCGGCGCTTATGAACTGATCATTGCCCACGAGCTTGCGCATCAATGGTATGGCAATTGCGTTTCCTTCCTCACTTTCAAGGACGTCTGGCTCTCAGAGGGCTTTGCCACTTATTCCGAACACCTTTGGGTGGATAAAACCCAGGGCTGGCAAGCATCTGCAAACTATGTGGGCAGCAGCTATCACCAATATTACCTGAACTGGGAAGCCGGAGCCGGAGCGCAAACCATATATAATCCAAGCTTCTACGACTATTTTTCGCCGCCATCTTATGAGAAAGCCGCCTCCGTCTTGCACATGCTGCGTCTCAAGATCGGAGAGGCGAACTTTTTTCAACTGCTTCAGCAGTGGGTGAGCACCTATCACAATGGAAACGCAATAACTTCAGAGCTACAGACGATGGCGGAACAGATCAGCGGGATGGACCTGCACCAGTTTTTCCTCCAATGGATTTATAGTCCCGGCGTCCCTTCGCTGGAATATTCCCTCTGGCAGAACCCTTTGTCCAATTCCCCCACCAAGATCATGGCAAAGACGACTTCGCCGACATCCACGCAGTTTCACCTCGAAGTTCCTTTCCGGATCAGCTACAACGCTGGTTCGGATTCTCTATACGTGATGGCAACTCCTTCCGGTCATGCAGGTTATTATCCCCACGTGTTTGATCCGGATGCGATCACGATCACTCCCAATCACAACAACTGGACCCTGCTGCGCCTGATAAATCAACAGAAACCCGTCCTCACCGAATGCCTGCCTTCAAACGCTGCTGTGTTGATCTCCTGGCAGAGCTTTTTGGGCGATCCGTCCCTTTCATACAACATCTTTCGCCGTCCAGGCACAGCGGGGGCATGGGTCTTGCTCAATCCCGCTCCCCTCAACGCTTTGAGCTATACGGACAGCAGCGCGCAAAACGGAACCGCTTATCAGTATGCGGTTTCCGCCATCGACGCGCAAGGATATTTTACTGCAAAGTCCACCCCCATGAATGCCACTCCGGTCGCGTTCACTTTTGCCAATTCACTCCTGGTTGTGGATGAAACCCGCGACGGCAACGGCGCAAACATCAATCCCAACGACCAAATGGTGGACGCTTTCTATACCGCGGCACTGACTCCTCTGGTTTTTGACGAATGGGACTGCGCCACTCAAGGGTTGCCGCCATTGGACATACTTGGCACATATAGAGTTGTGCTCTGGCACGCGGATGATTTTTCCCAGAATCTGCTCATCGATCATCAAAACACCCTGGGTGGATATATCCTCGGCGGCGGCAGAGTGCTGCTTTCCGGATGGAAAACTGCCTCCGTGCTGAGTGATAGCTTCATTTCCCGTTTCACCGGAGGAGCGCAATTGATCTATGACAATTCCGCATCTCTGATCAGCGCAAGATCGGATATTTATGCCGATCTGGAAGTCGATCCACTCAAAACCGCCGCTTCCTGGAACGGTATGCTGCCCCAGATCTACACATTTGCCAATGTCCAAAACCCGCTCTACACCGCGACCATGTCCGCAACGGCTGCCGGCAACGGACAGATCGCCGCTTTCAGATATGACATCCAACCCTCGGGCGGGCGCTTGGTCATGTTTGGCTTTCCGCTATATTTCATGCAGGCGGATGGAGTGCGAGCCCTTTTGCAAAGCATCATTCCCCATCTCGATCCCGCTTTGCCGAATGACGATAATTTCATTCCCGCTTTATCCGCGAGCCTATGCGTCTTTCCCAATCCCTTCAATCCGAGCACTTCGATCAATTTCTCGCTTTCCCGCTCCGCTTTTGTGGTAATGGAACTTTTCAACATCAGGGGGCAACGCGTGCGCAAACTGATCGATTCACAAGTAAATACCGGTTCGCATCGGATTCTATTCGACGGCAAAGACGAAGGAGGAAGAGACCTATCCACAGGTATCTATCTACTGCGCTTGAAATACGATAAACACCTGCTGACAAGGAAGATAAGCCTGATCAAATAGTACTGCACAAAAACTGTCCCGTCCGTAGGACTGAATATGGAATTACCGACGTCCCCGTCGGTTCATGCGCGTCAGCCCCATCATTGACGATACAAGATAGCGCGCGCTGTAACCGACGGGGACGTCGGTAATTCCATATTCCGTTCCATCGACAAATATCTCTCATTTCTCTGTTTTTGCTCTGCTTTACTCTGTGTTTATATCATCTCCTTCCCGTCTATTTTTCAATTACTTAGGCACTACTTTGCGAAACTTGGGCTATAAAAAACAAAGATCACTTGTCGAACAAAGGAAAAACCCAGCCACCTAAGTGACTGGGTCATTTGTTGTTTATCGAAGGAGTTATGAGGATCCTATTTCATCAGAACCGCTTTGCGGGTGAAGCTGAATGTACCGGCAGTCATCCGGACGAAATACACTCCGGTAGCGCATTCTCTGCCACTGTTATCACAGCCGTTCCAGTAAACTTGGTAGTTACCAATATTTTTACTCCCTTCATTGTAGGTTCGGATAATCTGCCCACGCGCATTATAGATCACCAAGCTAACCGTTGAAGCCTTATCCAAGCTATAGCTGATATAGGCATTGGGATTAAATGGATTGGGATAAATACTCTTCAACTCCGTGATCATCGGTACTGGCGGCGCGCCCGGGTTATTCCCGTTGGTGAAGTCAATTGAAATAGGTCCATGGAAAGCGATGGTTCCATCCAAATCCAAGATCTGCAACCAGTAGTAATAGGTACTGGGCTCAAATACTTCTGAATCCGTGTATTGATATACCTGTACTTGCGAAGTATTAGTGGCCTGGATAAACACATTAAGCTGCAATGCGGTTTCCAATACCGGCTCGCTGCCACGGAAGATATTGTATCCCAAAGCATTTGTTTCAGATTGGGTTACCCACATCAAACGCACAAATCCGGTGGCACTGATAGCAGCGGTGAAAGATGACAGCTCCACAGGCAAGGTACCTCCATCTTCCAACCCGATCGTAAATTCAGCTTTCCCGCTTAATGAAGTTATCAGAGCAGTGATTGTGCGGGAGCCGAATGAAACAGTTCCGAGTTTTGTGATGCCTTGATAGACTGCGGGAGTTTGACCTGTCCAGTTAAAATTATTATCGTCAAGGGCTGTCCAAGTAAATGTAGCATGCAGGTTTGATAACAATCCCCCTGTTATAGGCCACTGCCTGTTTATCCTGTCAGGCATTAGTACAGCTTCGGTTTCCGTAGCAGCCAAGCTCGCAACAATCCCCGTGCCGGGGAAACTGAGATTTGGCGCACCGGTAAATGATAAGGAATAACCGTTCAAATTCAGGCTGCCACTGGCTACTGTCAAGCTCCCAACCGTCACATTATTGGGAAGGCTTACTCCCCCACCAGAGTTTATGGTTAAAGTATTCATAACAGCGGGTAATGTGATATTGCCACCGGTTGAAACCGTAACGTCCGATGTAGCACCGCCGGTTAGCCCACCCGCACCTGCAACTGTACCGGCAATGGTGAGCGTATTTCCGTTTCCAATAGTATAATTGCCGGTCAAATTAAGCGTGCCGTTTACGGTGACGCTGGATGCCACCGGAGTAGTGACATTGACTCTCAGATGATCCAGGGAGCAGTTATTCCCGTAAGCGCTGGTAAACAGAAAAGCAATATAAAGGGTCGCCTGATTTTCCGCTCCGGCGGGGAAGAAACAAGTATTTGTCACCCACGCATTGGTAGCGCTATATCTGAAATACGCAAATGAATCGTTCCAGACAGTACCGTCTGTGGACCATTGAACCGTGACGTTGTCGGCGTTCGTATAGCCGTTATCCATATACCAAGCGAACACAACCCCGATGTTCATTCTTCCGACAGTTGATAGTGCCGTAGTCCTCTTTAGCCTGATCCGGTCTCCAGATTCGCAATCAAAAGAGTTAAACCGGACAAAATGAGTTCCTTCGTTGGGATTGACCGTGGGATTGAGGCCTGTGGTAACAAAAGTTATAGTGGGAACAACACCAGTGGGATTATTAACTATTTCTACTGCCCAATCTGCCGGTATCGTAGCTGCATTGAAGCCTTGAGTATATGAGGTTGATTCTGATCCTCCCGTTGGAGTAAGGCTTTGAGTCAGTCCACCGGTATTTGTGGTTAAATTATTTATCGCGGAAGAGGCTGCAGGTACTTCAATTCTGGTAGCTATTGGCGAACCGCCGGTATATAACAGATTAACCGTCCCGCCGAGTATAGGTGCATGAGTTAAACTACCGGTTGACCGTGAAATGGTTGTTCCTGATGCCATGGTTAAAAAAGCGCCGTTGCTCAGGCTTCCCTGCGCCAGAGTTAATGTGCCGTTGACAGTAACCGCTCCGCTTAGGGCTATTTGGGCAGAATTATTAAGGGTCAGGTTATTTAGCCCTCCGGAAACAGCGGGCAATGTCGTTGCCGGAGTTCCGTTAAAAATAATATTGGATGAAGTGCTGCCGGTTAAGGTTCCGGTTGCCACGCCAATCGTTGCGTTTATAGTAAGCGTGTTTGCGCCGATATTCAAGGTTCCGGAGGATAAATTAAGACCGGGAGTATATACCCAAGGTATGGTGATATCTCTGGTCATGTTCACAGTCCGGGGAGTGCAAACAACTAAAAAATAGGCAACGACGCCGTTTGGAGGGACTTCAAAAGAAGTGGAGTAGTTATTTAGTGCTGGAGCATACAATAATTGCATTCCTGAGGTTCCCAAGTTGAAGGTCGGAGGTTGATCAAAGCTGCCCGCAGCATAAGTTGTGTTGGCAGAGATTTGAACTACACCATAAGATGTTCCGCCGGTTCCGAAGGTAATCCGATTGGAATTTACAAATGTTCCGTAATACAAATTAACTCTTAGGCAGAGGATCTGATTGCTGCCTAAAAGGGTCACGGTAGAAGAGCTTGCCAAAACCAGTTGATTCAATGGGGCAGTTACTGTGCCATTATTTGTAAATGAACGTGCTACTGTTCCATTAAAATAGACTTGGGTAAAGGCACCGGTAGCAGTTAAGATACCGGTTTCACTATTTGTGAAGTTCCCGGCATCAAACAAAGATGTGGTGGTAGTTGAAGTTCCGGCAGTTAAAACAATGGTCCCATTATTGGTAGCACCGCCTGTACCTACCGTAACCGATCTTGTGCTATTGATCGTTAAAGTAAATCCACTATTGACGGTTAAACTCAAGCATGTGCCAGCAGACGCCACTGCCATATTTGTATTAATGACCACATCATCAGCGGCAGTAGGGACACCGTTGGAGACCAATGGGCGCTTGTGCCCCAAGTAGTTCCCGTGCTTGTTTTGAGTACGCGGGTGCCATAGGTGGTGGCTGGATCCGCAGAAAAAGCCACATCTTCTGCATACGAGCCTTGAGGCTCAACAATATTATGAACCTGGGGAAAACCAATCTTTTGCAACTCTGCCGTTTGAGAACCGACAGCCTCTTTCCTTGCGTTAAGCTCCGCTTGGCCATAAACGATAACCATGCAAGCTATCAAGGCAAAAATCAAAACAACTTTCTTCATAGTAAACTCCTTTAAAAAGTTTCATGATTCCTTATCTCAAGTTTAAGTAGCTTTTGTCAACGGATATTTTCGTTTTTTAATCACTTTTTTGTGTGAGAATGTAGATAAATTTCAACAGCATTATGCCCACGCAACGATATTTGATGACCCCCACGTCCTGTAAAAGCACTATTGACTTGGGTTATAGGGCTATTCTTGAATTGTATATATTCGTAATTTCACTGCCTCGAATGATGAGCAACGATGGCAGTCGAGGCGACTGCCTTTTACGATTTTATGTCTCTTCGATGCGGAAACTGCATAACACCTTCTCAATGAATCCGTTTTCTCAATCATAGATCACGGCGGTGAGTTGGCGGCGGAATATCTTGTTGCCGGAGACGGGCTTTGATTCCCAGAGGATGATGTAGAGCCCGCGGGGGGCAAATTTTCCGCGTTCGTTTTTGGCGTCCCAGAGGAAGGATCCCTCGCTGCCGATGGAGGTGTTGTTTGCCAGCACTTTGATCAAAGCTCCATTTCGGTCATATACCTTGCAGGAGGCTTTGTTGGCGCTGTCGTCCAAGCGGTAGCTGATGGTGACATATTCTCCTCGTGAGGGTTTACAGGGGCTGCCAAAGACGTTTAATTTGCCTCTCATATCGGGATGTGAGGGAGCGGGTTCGCTGTTTTGCCTGCCTGGAGTGGCGCCTGAGGGATCAAAACTATAGCGCCAGGCGCTTTGGTTTTGCGGGTTTTGGTAGTGTTCAAGGGATTTTCCTTGTTGAGTAGAGACACCCACGTAGCTCACGGAATCGATGATATGTTCATTTTCATCAAACAGATAGATGCTGTCGCCGGTATTATTGAGCGCCGCCCATCCGCTCACTTGGATCACTGAGGAGGATGGACAATCCGGATAGAAGGATAAAAGCTGGGCGGGGGCATTGCAGAGAACATAGTATCCGCTTTGCGGGGGCAGTGAAAAGGCAAGGCTGTTGTCGGCGGCGTCTTTGATCCGGTAGTTTTGCTTTGCAGAGCCGGTTAGCGGTAGATGGATTTCGATCCACTCCTGAAATCCGGTGGGCGGATGATACATAAACTCGCTGATATAGGGCGCCTCGAGTGCCTGTCCCTGCAGGTGGAGGGAGATGATGTTGTTTGCAGGGTTGGTATCTCCGGGAAGGTCGATTTCAGCTTCGATGAGATGGTTAACCCCTTCCGTGATTGGTAGATAAGTAAGCGTATAGATCGAATCCCCGGGTGGAATGTACCAGATGCAGTGGTTGGCGATGATGATGCCGTCCAGCTTGACCGTCATATCCGGTAAATCTGCCGGCGGGATGATAGCTTGGTTTTTGACAAAGACTTCAAACTTCCAATCTCCATCCTCTTCCCAAATCCGCGGATGGACAAGCGCGTAGTCCACATACACACGGTTTGACAGCCCCGGCGTGGGATTGACTTCGGCGATGAAATCCGCGAATGAATCATCCGTATCCCATCCGCAACGGACGCGCGCCAGAGAATATCCGGCAGGCACGTCGGGCGCGAAACTGAGCCCGGGATTGCCACTGTCGTCGATCAAGCCATTGGTATTCGGTTCGTCGTAAAGTACTGTATCAGTATAATATCCGTCAGGAGAGACATAGCGGATGCCATCGGTTTCGGAGCCGCCGTTTTGGAAAACGAGACTGGTGTAAAACACCGCGTTGGGAACGTTTGCCTCCCCGATGAGGAGGTATCTTCCCGGGCGCAGCAGGAAATAGGGAAGCGTATAAACAAGGCTGTAAGTGCTTCCGCCGGAGAGGATTTGGGCGCCTTCAAGATAGGTATTTTCCGACCCCGCGTTATAGAGTTCGATCCATTCATAGCCGCTGTCCGCGCCCGCGGGATCATAGCAAACTTCGTTGATGACAACCCTTGCGGTGGCGGGCAAAATAAACAGCAAGCCCAAAACGCAGATCAGGAAAGCTTTTCCGCCCGAGCCAACTGCCGATTGAAGCACCCGCATCTCCTAAAAGCTCAATGAAGATCCAGCAGCAAGGGTTTGATTTTCCAGATGTCTTCGGCATATTCACGGATTGCGCGGTCGCTGGAGAATTTGCCGATGCGGGCGATGTTGATGATCGCCTTTTTGATCCATTCATCGCGGTTTTGATAGAGTTCGTCCACGTGTTTGGAGGCTTTCAGATAGGATTGAAAATCAGTAAGCATCAAGTAGGGATCACCACCTTCCAGCAGTGATTTGACGATCGGTAGGAAGATGCCTGGTTCGCGTGCGCAGAAAGTGTCGTCCGCAATGCTGTCGATCACGCGTTTGAGCTCCGGATCATTGCTATACCAGTCGTAAGGATCATAGCCTGAATGTTTTAGCTGGGTGACTTCATCGGCACTCATGCCAAATATAAACATGTTTTCAGCTCCGATCTCCTCAGCCATCTCGACGTTTGCGCCATCGAGGGTGCCGATGGTCAGAGCACCGTTAAGGGCAAACTTCATGTTTCCCGTTCCGGATGCTTCGTATCCGGCAGTGGAGATCTGTTCGGAAAGATCCGCCGCGGGGATGATCTTTTCCGCCAAAGAGACTGTGTAGTTTGGCAAAAAGACGACTTTCAGGCGATCGGCAACGTCCACGTCCTTATTCACGATCTCGCCGATGTTGTTGATCAGTTTGATCAGGCGTTTGGCGAGGAAATATCCCGGTGCCGCTTTTCCGGCAAAGATCACGGTTCTCGGCACATAAAAAGCTTCCGGATTATCCTTGATCCGCCAATATCGTGCCAGAGTACCCAAGACGTTTAGTAGCTGGCGTTTATACTCGTGTAGCCGCTTGATCTGGACGTCGAAAATGCTGTCCGAGCGGACTCTGATGCCGGTTAAGCGGTAGATGTGTTTGCCGAGCGCACGCTTGTTGATGTCCTTGATTTCCTGAAAGGAAGTGCGGAAATCGGGATCATCGAGGTATTGTTCGATGCCGCGGATATATTCGAGATTGCGGATCCAACTATCTCCGATGTGTTCCGAGATCAGGCTTGCCAATTGGGGATTGCAGGTTCGTAGCCAGAGTCGCGGGGTGATGCCGTTGGTCTTGTTTTGAAACTTTTCGGGGTTCATTTCATAGAAATCCGGGAAAATGCGCTGTTTGATAATGGAAGTGTGCAGCTCCGCCACTCCGTTCACAGTATGGCTTCCGTGGATGCAGAGCCTTGCCATGTGCAGGGATTTCTCGCGTTCTTCATCAATGATGGACATATTGCGCATTTTGATGATGTTTCCGGGATAGAGGCGCGTCACTTCTGCCAAAATGTGGTTGTTGATCTGATAGATCAGCATCAGATGGCGCGGGAGCAGGTCTTCAAAGAGGCTCACGCTCCATTTTTCCAGAGCTTCGGGGAGGATAGTGTGATTGGTGTAGGAAAAACACTTGCGGGTAATGTCCCAGGCGGCTTCAAAGCCCAGGCGTTCCTCGTCGATGAGGATTCTGAGCATTTCCGGAATAGCGATGGCGGGGTGCGTGTCGTTGAGCTGGATCGCCACTTTGTCCGGAAGGTCGGCAAAGCTGTCGTGATCCTGTTTCCAGCCCGCGAAGATATCTTGAAGCGTGGCGGAGACGAAGAAATATTCCTGCTTCAGGCGCAGGATCCTGCCCAGATGCATGTTGTCATTGGGATAGAGCACCTTGGAGATGTTTTCCGAGATGTTCTTCTTTTCCACGGCGCGGACATAGTCCCCGCTGTTGAAATAGTCAAAGTCAAATTCATCCGTAGCCGTAGCCTGCCATAGGCGTAAGTTATTGACATTGTCAACTTTGTAGCCGGGAACAGGAATGTCCCAAGCCACCGCCATCACGTCTTCGGTATCCACCCACCGATGCAAAATCCGTCCGTCGGATTGCTCATCAGAGAGAACCTTTCCGCCAAAGCGCACACGATAGGTGATTTCCGGGCGCTGGATTTCCCAGGGGCAACCTTTTTTGAGCCAGTGATCGGGCTCCTCCACTTGATACCCTTGCACAATCTCCTGTTTGAAGATGCCAAATTCGTAGCGGATGCCATAACCGTAGGCGGGATATGCCTGCGTGGCAAGCGAATCCATGAAACAAGCCGCCAGGCGTCCGAGACCGCCATTTCCGAGTCCCATGTCCGGTTCTTGTTCTGCGATGTCCTCAAGCGCGTAGCCCATCTCGCGCAGCATGTCATAAGCACCGTTATAGAGATCAAGATTGATCAGGGTATTGCCCAAAAGCCTGCCGATAAGAAACTCCATTGAGAGGTAATAGACTTTTTTGACGTCCTGCTTGCGATATTCATATTGGGTGCGCAGCCAGCGTTCGATCAAGCGGTCGCGCAGGCTCAGGGACAGAGCATAATATATATCCCAAGTCTTGACGTTGGTGGTGTCCTTGACCAACGAATATTCCAGATGACTGAGAAACAGGGACTTTATATCATTTCCACCTTGCACCGCTTTGTCGGTGAAGAAGATGGACTGGAAGTCATTTTTCGGTATATAACCTTCTTTCATCAATTTCCTCTAATTTGAATTTTCCATGATGCTCACCATCCTCAGAGACGCGGAATGCTGTCAAGGATTAATTCGGTGAAGGTCGTGACATTGGGGTGGGGAATTCCGATTTCCCACAGTTTAACAAACCACAGCCGAATTGGAGTTCGGTATCCATAATCTCATGGAACGCCACCTCATGGAACGCCGACGTCCCCGTCGGCGACACGAAAAGATACTATCCCCCTCGGCAATTGTAGCGATGAACTTGAAACATCTGCAAATCTGTAAACCATCCTCAAATCCGTAACCGATCCTGCGGACAGGAACCGACGGGGACGTCGGTAATTCCATAGGCGCATAGCCGAGGCTGCGATTCTGGTTGACAAATAAAGTGTATTATATTTAATCGCGCGCTACTCATCGTATAGAGGAGACGAAAAATGAACTCGTATATAATCGTGGGCGGGACGATCCTCACCTTTGACCGGAAAAGCCCTGTTTTGGAACACCACGCGGTGCTTGTAGCCGATGGAAAGATACTGCGCATTGCACCAGAGGCGGAGCTTTCGCTTTTGAAATATGAGCGTTTTGACGCCGCGGGCAAGATCGTCATGCCGGGTTTGATCAACGCACATCATCATTTTTATTCCACTTTGGTGACCGGTCTCGGCAAATCGGCACCGTCCAAAAATTTCATTGAAGTGCTGGAAAACCTCTGGTGGCGATTGGATAAAAAGCTGCTTTTGGAGGACGTCCATGCCAGTGCTTTGATTTCCGCATTAGGAGCCATTCGGCATGGCTGCACCACGATTATCGACCATCACGCCAGCCCATTTTCCATCCCCGGTTCGCTCTCTCAAATCGCCAAAGCGGTGAAAGAAACCGGCATTCGCGCCAATCTCTGCTATGAAGTCTCGGATCGCGATGGTCCTGAAAAAGCGCATGAAGGCATTGTGGAAAATGCTGAGTGGATAGCATCCTGCGGTCTAAGCCGCGATCCGATGCTGAAAGGGCTATTTGGCATGCACGCCGCTTTCACGCTTGGGGATGAAACTTTGCACACGATCGCCGATCAGGTGCAAAAGTTGAACTGCGGCACACATATCCATGCCGCCGAAGCGGAATCCGACGAAAGATTCAACATCGAACATTATGGCAAACGCGTGGTGGAACGGCTCAACGACTTTGGACTCATCAATGCCAATTCCATCCTCGCCCATGGAGTCCATCTCAACGCCCGCGAGATGATCCTTGCGGCAGAAAAAGGCGCCGCGATCGTCACTAATCCGCAATCAAACTTGAACAATGCCGTTGGCATCGCGGACGTCTGCAAGATGGAAGAGTTGGGGCTCTGCGTTGGTCTCGGAACCGACGCCATGACCGTGAATATGTTGCAGGAATTGCGAGTGGGCATCTGGGCGCAACACCTGAGACAGAACAATCCCGCCCGGGGCTTTATGGAACTGGCTTCCACGCTGCTTTTCAACAATCCCCTGATCGCGCAGAAGTATTGGGGTGCCGGACATGGAACCCTCGCCGAAGGCAGCGCTGCCGATATCATATTTATCGATTATGATCCCCATACTCCGCTGAACGAGGAAACCTGGCTGGGACACATAGTCTATGGCATCGCCGAAGCCGTGGTGGACACCACCATCTGTGCGGGAAAAGTGCTGATGTGGAACAAACAATTGATGTTGGATCTGGACGAAGAGGAAGCCCGCAAGCGCTCCCGCTCGTTAGCAGCATCCTTGTGGGACAGATTTTAAGGAGCTCGCAATGTATCAGGAAATATTATCCTGCGCCAGACGCTATGAATCAGAAAGCACGCGCTATCTGCTTGAGATGGTACGCATTCCGGCGTTTTCCACGCTTGAAAAAGATGTGGTGGAATATATAAAGAAGGAAATGCTTGCAGCCGGCTTTGACGATGCCTGGATCGACGGGCTTGGAAACGTGATCGGAAAACTCGGGCGCGGCGATCGCATCATCGCTTTCGATGCGCATATCGATACCGTCTATCCTGGCGACGAATCGCTCTGGGATTTTCCGCCCTTCGAAGCTCACGTCAAGGATGGAAAGGTCTGGGGACGCGGATCGGTCGATCAGGAAGGCGGGATGGCATCGATGCTCACCGCGGCAAGAATCATCAAAGACCTCAAGCTCAACGATAAATTTACGATCTACTTCACCGGCACCGTCATGGAAGAAGATTGTGACGGACTTTGCTGGCAATATATCATCAAAGAGGGAAAGATCGTCCCGGAAATGGTCGTTATCACCGAACCGACCAACATGAATATCTATCGCGGACACCGTGGACGCATGGAGATGATGGTCAATGTCAAGGGTCTTTCCTGTCACGGTTCCGCACCGGAAAGAGGAGACAACGCCATCTATAAGATCAGCCGTATCGCTTTGGAAATAGAGAAATTGCACGAACGTCTCCAGCAGGACGATTTCCTTGGCAAAGGCAGCATCTGCGTGACGCAGGTCTTCTTCACCGGTCCCTCGCAATGCGCCGTTCCGGATTCAGCAAGCATCGCTTTGGACAGACGCCTCACTTTTGGAGAGACCAAGGAATCCGCTGTCGCGGAAGTCCTCGAAGCCTGCTGTCTGGCGGGTCATCCGGAAGCGGAAGTGGAGGTGCTCACCTATGCCGAAGCGGCTTTCACCGGACTGGTCTATCCCACCGAAAAGTATTTCCCCACCTGGGTGACACCGCTCGATTCGCCATGGTTGAAAAGCGCCGTTCAGTGCTATAAACAGGTTTTGGGACGCGAGCCGAAAGTGGATAAATGGACTTTTTCCACCAACGGAGTAGCGATATCCGGCTTGCATGGCATCCCTTGCATCGGTCTGGGTCCCGGCAATGAGGTCTTTGCCCATGCGCCCAATGAGGCATGCCCGATCGAGCATCTCACCGAAGCGGCTGCTTTCTATGCCGCGCTGGTCTATGAGTTAAATAGGTAAGATGAACTATTTCAAGCATTTCCGTTGTACTCAGTGTGGGGCTGTATATGGACGGGACGAGGTGAGATACCTTTGTCCGGCATGTTCAAAGGATTACAAACCGGGAATGCCCTTGCCGGGAGTGCTGGAAACGATGTTTGACTATGCGGCGATCGGGGAAGAGTGGAAAAACAGGCTAAAGTCGGTGGAACAACCGATAGAGAGCAATTGGTTAATTGAACTATTCTCCGCCGTCGAGCTTAAATATTATCCACCTCTTCCGGTTGGCAACACACCCCTCTTCCCAGTTGAACGTCTCGCTGCAACTCTCGGTATGAGTGACCTTTACGTCAAAAACGACGGTGTCAATCCCAGCGGCTCCTACAAAGACAGGGCATCACAATTGATCGTGGCGGAAGCGAACCGTCTCGGCATTGCTGAAATCGTTTGCGCCTCCACCGGAAACGCCGCTTCCTCGCTTGCCTGCCTTTGTGCCTCTGCGGGAAAGAAAGCCGTGATCTTCGCCCCTGCCAAAGCTCCGCTGGCTAAACTGGTGCAGATCAAAATCCACGGTGCCGAATTGCACGAGGTCGATGGCACCTATGACGATGCCTTTGCCCGGGCGCTGGTTTATTCCGAAACGCACGCATGCCTGAATCGCAACACCGGCTATCATCCATTTACTATCGAGGGTAAAAAGACTGCCGGGCTGGAGATATTTATCCAAATGGGCGGCGTGCCGGATTGGATCGTCGTGCCTGTGGGTGATGGAGTCATCCTCGCGGGAATCCACAAAGCCTTTGTGGATATGAAACGGACTGGAATCATAGACCGCCTGCCGAGATTGCTGTCTGTGCAAAATGAAACCTCTGACGCCATCACGTCCTATTGGGAGACAGGGGATTATCATGATGCCTTGAAGCCGCAGACCGTGGCGGATTCGATCAGCGTGAAGACTCCTTCAAACGCGCATTGGTCGGTGCGCGCGCTCAAAGAAACGGTTGGAAGATCCCTGCGCGTGTCGGACGAAGAGATATTGAACGATCAGAGCGAGCTTGCCCGACTCTGCGGCGTCTTTGCCGAGCCATCCTGTTCAGCCACGCTTTCAGGCTTGAAAGCAGCTTTGCGAGAGGGATGGATCCTCCAGGGCGAAAGCTGTGTCCTGCTCATCACCGGGCACGGACTCAAGGATATCAATGCCGTACGTTTCTGACACCCTGCCGCCCGGAATCTGCGATTTCCACGTGCATGTGGGGGAGCGCATTGGCGGATATGTCTTACGGGACGATTTTAAGGCGCTCAATCTGATTGCCAAGCGGCACGGGATAATTGGCATCGGCGCTTTCGTAACCGAAGAAGAGGGCATCACTCTCACGGATAAATACCATCGTATGAGAAAACGCGCGCAAGCGGACTTCGAGGGTCACGTGCATTGGCATCTCACACCGGTGAAAGCTCACCCGGACGAGATCATCCCATTATTCAAAGATGGTTGCGACATAAAGCTTTACACCACATATCTCCCTGCCGGATTATACTCCTCCTACGAAACGATAGAACGCTGGATGACGGATCTGGCAGACATAAAGCCAAAAATGCTTGTTCACTCCGAAGATGACGGCATCGTGGCTGATGCAAGTTCCAAACACCCTTTCCGGCACCCTTTTGACCATTCGCTTCGCCGACCCGAAATAGCGGAAATCCTTGCCGTGGAAAAGGTTCTGAATCTTGCATTGAAGCATTCTTATCCCGTGCATATCGTTCATGTTTCCACACCCAGGGCGGCTCAACTCATCGCGGAGGCAAAAAAGCACCTGCCAACTATCACTTGCGAGACCGCGCCGCACTATTTGATCTATAATGAAGAGCTTTTGAAGAGTGAAAACGCGCACCGCTGGCTCTGCTCACCACCCTTTCGCAAAGAGGCTTCACGCGGGCAATTGGTGGAACTGATGCAAGACGGCGTCTTCGATATCATCGCCACAGATCATTGTCCGTTTACAGATGCTGACAAAGACCGCTTCAAGGACGAACCGGAGAAGGTGCCTTGCGGTATTCCCGGACTGGAAACGCTCTTTTCCTCGATGTATGAGCACTTTGTCCGTAGCGGAAAGATATCGGGAGAGCATTTAGTTTCCATGACTATGCACAAGCCCGCGAAACTGATGGGGATCACAGACCTCTGTCATTCCCGCCGTCATTCCAGTCTCGAAGGCTGGAATCCAGCTCCTTAACCCCCCCATGAAACACTACTACGTCTATATCCTTGCAAGCAAAACCAATGGAACCTTATACACCGGCGTAACCGGGAACCTGGCTAACAAAATAGAACTACACAAAAAAGGCATTCAGGAAGGTTTTACAAAGCGGTTTGGCATTCATAAACTGGTTTGGTTTCAAGTTTTTGAAGATATCAGAGAAACACTGCTAGCTGAAAAGCGTATCAAAAAATGGAATCTTGAGTGGAAACTGAATCTGATCGAGAAGACAAATCCGAATTGGGATGATTTGTCCAATCAAGTGGGATGGTATTGATGTTCGGTGAGTGTTTTAATGGGCTGGATTCCCGCCTCCGCGGGAACAGCGGCTGGAATAATAGAAATATTAAGCTGATTTGTATTGCGGGACTGGTTATTTTATTATTTACAGGCTGTGCTCATTTCGATCCCTCTGTACTGGAGACAGCCGATGCGATTGATTCCGGACTTATCAGAAGAGAGTTTTTGACCGGAAGCACTCAGGACATCGGGGCCTGGATCGACGCGCCCGGCGACACTCTTTGGGGGAATAGTCTGAATCTGCGTAAAAGTTTCCATACACGCGGTGCCGGTCGCCACAAGATATCCTACGGGCTGGGAGACAATATGGAATTAATCGTTTCAGGGCAGGTCAATCCCTTCTCTCCCGGGGATCACTATTTCCTAAATTCGTTGGAATTTGGCTACGACTTCGACCTCGGATACATGGCAAAGTTTTCGTTGAAGAAAGTATGGAATCCCACTCCCAGAGACGGTATCGCGATCCTTCCCACCTGGGGGCTGGTTCGTGGAGCATCTACAAGCAACAAGATAGACAACTATCAATTTTGGACGGGCTATGACGCCGTTATCTACGAAATGCCTATTGTTTACAGCCATTTTTGGCGGAAACACAATAGCTCCATGGCTGCCAACCTCACCCTTCGTCCCGGCTACACTTCCTTGGAAAGAGATTTTCGCAAGTCCCTTTCCTATTCCTATGGCCCATACGCATTTCATTATGAATATACGGATTCACGGCCTGAGAGAGCGGAACTATACCGTTTGGCGATGCTTTGCGGCATGAAGTTTACAAAATCAAAGGTGTATTGGATTTTTGAGCTTGGGTGTGAAGCGGCCTATAGTGATGGAACATACTATCTGATGCCGATTGCGGCATTCTCCACCGGTTTGGTGGTTGATCCAAAGTGTGTGATAAAGCGCTGAGGATATGATGATATACTCACAGGTTCTATACCGAAAGCCAACACTTATCTTGCTTGCAGTGATATTTATTGCCCTGCCGGTTGTTGGTCATGCGGGCGTATTTCCACTTACCCTGGAAGACACGGAAGTTCTGGAATTGGGTAAAGTGGGGATTTCATACACTAATGGAGTCACATTCAATCACACTTCCCTGGTCAAGTCAAACGCCGATCCCCTTTGGGAGCTCGCAGCACATATGCTGCCGCGCACTATCCTCGGTATCGGAGGGAGGTTGCAACTGAAAGCCGGCCTCGGATTCGGCAGCGAAGCGTCCATCAGCGGTATGGTTTCAAAAATCCCAAAGGAACCAGAAGGATACCACACGGAGGCGAAATCCGGGATTGGTTACGATGTGAAACTGTCACTGAAGAAAAGTTTCGATTTCTCGGAAGACTTCGGTTTCGCGGTCGCCCCCACATATTCCATCTATAAGGATGGATACTGGAAGGGAAATACCTACTCTGGAGCATTCTACTTTTATGCAGATGAATATCTATACATCGGGGCAACTGCCTGGTCTATCGAAGTCCCCATGATTTTCAGCCAACGGATGCGCCCTGCTGCCGGCAAGCCCGGATATCACATCGCTTTCAGACCTGCTTATACCGCTTTGACGCGCCTCGCTCGGTACAGAAATGATTACAGCGATCCCGATATCCACTGGCGGGGTCAGCTCGCCGATGCCGACATCTATCGTTTGGCGGTTGTCGGTGGTATCCGCAACAGCCCGGGAGTAATCTGCACTATGCTCGAAGCCGGGGTGGAATTGATTTATTATGACGGCAATATCATTCCCATGCCGCTTGTAGGCATGCGGCTCTGCATCTATCCAAAATAAGATATGATTGCGCTAATGTTTCACAAGCAAACAAGCTGTTTAACAGAGACAGCTGGACGAGTGAGATCCGCTGTGCGATTCAGTTTCCGAGATGCCTCCATCGCAGTGAGAGAGGTCATCAAAGACGGCGTTGGTTTTGAGACAATCCGGTGACCACGTTATTTAAGTTCTTGAAAGATATGGATGAATTATGAAGGACAATCACGCGTTTCGCAACGACGCCATAGCCAAAGTGACCGGCAGGGCACTCTACACGGACGATCTGGTCATGCACGGCATGCTGCACGCGGTGCCCGTTTATAGCGATCTGCCTCGTGCGCGGCTGCTTTGTATCGACGCATCGGACGCGCTTGCCCTCCCGGGCGTGAAAGCTGTATTCACGGCAAAGGACATCCCCGGCAGCGCCCGTTTCGGACAAATCATCAAGGACTACCCCACTCTGGCGGACAAAGACATCAATTCCACCGGAGACGTGCTGGCTTTGGTGGTTGCCGAAACCCGCGATCAGGCGATTGCCGCGGCGAAACTCGTAAATGTTAAACTCGAACCGCTGGTTCCCATCCTCGATCCCGAAGCGGCGATGAACCCCGAAGCGCCGATCCTGCATCCTTTCCATGGCAGCAATATTACTAATTATCACTGCGTGCGCAGGGGAGATGTCTTGAAGGGCGAAGAGGAAGCGGATGTCGTGATCGAACAGGATTTTAGCACTTCGCGCATCGAGCATGCCTATTTGGAACCGGAATCATCGCTCTGTCATCTTCGCCCGGACGGAGTGATGGAGGTGACCGGCAGCATGCAGCATCCTTTTTCCACGAGGCGCTTTGTCGCTTCCACTTTGGGGTTGGAACTCAAGGACGTGGAAGTGAAAACAGTCCCCATGGGCGGCGGCTTTGGCGGTAAAGACGATACCGCAGCTTTGGTTTGCGCCCGCGCTGCGCTCTGTGCACAGCTTTTGAAGAAACCGATGAAGATCACCTACAGTCGTGAGTGGAGCATGCGCGAAAGCTATAAACGCCATCCTTACAAGATTAAGTATCGCGCCGGCTTTCTGAAAGACGGGAAGATTAGTTTTGTAAAAGTACGCATGGTGGCAGACGGCGGTGCTTATTGCAGCGTAACTCCATGGGTCACATGGCGTTCCACAGTTCAATGCTGCGGCTGTTATGAAGTGCCGAACGTCCATTGCGACGTCTATGGCGTAATAACAAACAACATCTTTTGCGGTGCGATGCGCGGTTTCGGTTCACCGCAGGTCAATTTTGCCATCGAACAACTGATCGAGATAGCAGCGGAGAAATTGGGAATTGATGAAATTGAGCTGAGACGGATCAATATGGTCAGGCAGGGCTCGGTCACCGTCACCGGACAGGTTTTGGACACGCATACCGTTTCCCTGCAAGAGGTTATGGATCGGGTGCTCAAAGAGATCGACTATGATAAAAAACGCAAACTCTGCGCTTTCGGCGATCCCGACCAGGAAGAATGGTATGGCATCGGCTTGGCGATCAGCTATCGCGGCATGAGTCTGGGCGCCGAAGGAGTAGATTTCAATTCCGCTATCATCAACGTTCAACCGGATGGTTCGGTGCTCCTGGAAACCGGCATCCACGAAAACGGTCAGGGAGCCGAATCCGCCATGATCCTGCTTGCGTCTCAAGAGCTTGGCATCACGCATGAACGCATCCGCTATCGCATGCCTTCAACCTCGAACATTCCCGATGGAGGAACAACCGTCGCCTCCCGCGGAACGATCATGGGCGGCGGCGCAGTTGTCAATGCCGCTGCCAACCTAAAAAGGATCATCGCAGAGTTGGTGCTTTCCGAACTTGGAAAGAAAGTGGAGAGCTTCGCCGAAGGCAAGCTGCTCGATAAGGATGGAAATGTCCTACTCTCCTGGGATGAGGCAATCCGGCTTTGCTATTCCAAACAGATTTTCCCTTATTCCTTCGGTGTTTTCAAAGCTCCCAAGGTGGATTGGGACGAACACACCGGACAGGGAAACGCATATTTCACCTGGGTTTATGGCTGTCAAGCAGTGGAGCTGAGAATCAATGCCAAGACCGGCGCTGTGACGCTGCTCAACATGGTCGCCGCCCACGACGTAGGCAAAGCGGTCAATCCCGCGATGCTCGAAGGTCAGTTCTATGGCGGCATGGCAATGGGCGCCGGCTATGGCTTGTTTGAAGAATGCCGTTGCGAAGAGGGAAAGGTGCTGCAATCCAATTTCCATGACTACCGCATCGCCCGTGCTACCGACCTACCTGAAATGACGGCAATCATCGTGGAAAATCCGGACCCGAATTCCCCCTCCCAAGCCAAGGGAATCGGCGAACCGACGAATGAACTGATGGCGCCTGCGATCGCCAACGCCATCTTCCGCGCCACCGGTATACGCCATTGCCATCAACCGATAAGGATGAAACCATGATCACCGTGAACGGAACTCCACATCAGATCACCAACCCCGAAATGAAGCTTTCCACCTGGCTGCGCGAGGTGCTGTCTCTCACCGGCACCAAGATCGGCTGCGACATCGGTGTCTGCGGAAGCTGCACCGTGCTGGTGGACGATCTTCCTTTACGCGCTTGCAAACTGCTGCTGAAAAACCTTGAGGGCAAATCCGCGCTCACCATCGAGGGACTGGCACTTCCCGACGGCTCGCTCCATCCGATCCAGCAGGCGTTCATCGATTGCGGCGCGATCCAATGCGGTTTCTGCACCCCGGGCATGGTGCTTTCCGCCTATGCTTTACTGATAAAGAATCCTTCTCCCTCCCGGATCCAGATCAGACAAGCGATCAAGGGAAACCTCTGCCGCTGCACCGGTTATCAACAGATCGTCGATGCCGTGATGGCGGCTGCTCAGCGGATGAGAGCCACAAACCAAGACCAATAATCATCTTTTCAAGGAGTACTATCATGAGTAATATCGATCAAATCAAAGCCCTATTAATGGAACTGGAAGAGCTGAAAACCGATAACTTCGGCAAGGATTTCCTCTTGACCTGGGAAAACAGCCAGGACAACCTCAAAGCCGTGATGGCGGTGGCGGAAATCCTGCAGCTCCTGCACAGGGAAAAGAAACCCTGGCGCGTCTTTGACTATGGTTTGGCGATCTCCATCTTTCGGGACAACAGCACCCGCACGCGTTTCAGTTTTGCCTCCGCGGTAAACGGACTCGGGTTGGCGCTTTCCGAACTCGACGAAGTCAAATCCCAGATCGCCCACGGAGAGACAGTTCGCGAGACCGCGGCGATGATCTCCTTTCTCACGGAAGTGATCGGCATCCGCGACGACATGTATCCCGGCGAAGGACACTCCTATATGAAGGAAGTCGCAGACGCGGTCAGTGAAGGCTTTTCCGAAGGTGTGTTGGCGCAAAGACCCACGCTCGTGAATCTACAGTGCGATCTTGATCATCCCACTCAGAGCATATCCGATCTGCTCAAGCTCAAGGACTATTTTGGCGGGCTGGAAAACCTCAAGGGAAAGAAGATCGCCATGAGTTGGGCATATTCCCCCAGTTATGGCAAACCGCTTTCCGTGCCCCAGGGAGTGATTAATCTGATGACCCGCTTTGGCATGGAAGTCGTTCTCGCTCATCCCGAGGGCTATGATCTGCTAACTGAAACGGTCGAGAATGCCGAGTCCTTTGCCAAACACAGCGGAGGCTCCTTCCGCGTGACAAATTCCATGCAGGACGCATTTGCGGAAGCTGATGTCGTCTATCCCAAATCATGGGCGCCGATGGCGGTGATGCAACAGCGCACGCGTCTTTTGCGCCAAAGCGACAAAGAAGGACTCAAAGCGCTTGAACAGCACTGCCTTGCCGAAAACGCCAAACACATGGACTGGGAATGCACCGAAGCGATGATGAAACTCACCAAAGGCGGCAACGCACTTTATGAACACTGCCTGCCCGCCGATATTTCCGGGGTTTCCTGCGCTCGCGGAGAGGTGGCGAAAACCGTCTTTGAACGCTATCGCTTGCATACCTATCAGGAAGCGGGCTACAAACCCTTCGTGATCGCTTCGATGATCTTCAATTCCAAGGTGAGCGATGTGATCGCCAAGCTGAAGAGCTTTCTTTAACACAGAGTAACAGAGGATTTTTTACCACAGAGAAACAGAGTTGACAGAGAAGAGCTCAAAGAGGAGAAAGATGAAACTGACTGATAGTGAGCTAAATGCTCTTAGTGGCAAGATCATCGGAGCGTGTATTGAGGTACACCGCCATCTTAGACCGGGACTACTCGAGAGCGTATATATGGAGTGTTTGTGTTGTGAGTTGGATCATCGTGAATTGAGTTTTGAACGGGAAGTTATCATACCTATCACTTACAAAGAATTGAGCATCATTTCCAGGTTGCGGGCAGATCTGATCGTTGAGAACTCAGTAATACTTGAACTAAAATCAGTCAACAACATTCTACCTATATATGAGGCTCAGTTGATGTCATACTTGAAATTGACCAATAAGCAACTGGGGTTGTTGATCAATTTTAATGTTCCCCTTCTCAAAGACGGGATCACCCGACTTAGATGCATGAATAACATGAAAGACCCGGCGCAGCACACATAAAACACATGACTACGCTTCAAACCTCCCCTCTCAGTAATATCCAAGTAATCAAAATGCTTTGCTCAAGCTCAGTTTTAGATATTGTGTATAGAGAACCTTTGCCAAACCATCAAGTAGTATATTTGAATATGAAAACCAATTCTCAGTTTTCTCTCCCTCTGAAACCTCTGTTTCTCTGTGGTGAACAATATCTCTGACTTTCTCTGTGTTAAATATAGCAAATTAGGAGTATCGAATGCCAAAACTAATTACAACCCGCTTTGACGCGGTGATCAAAAAGAACGCCCGCCGCTGCAAAGAACGCGGGATAATCCTCCCCACGCTGCGGCAGCAGATGTTTCCACAGACGATTCCGGACGCGGTCAAACAGCGTCTCAAGCCGATCGGGCTATGGGACATCGATCCCTTGAACCTGTTTCGCATCACCTGGAAGAACGACGTCTCCACAGGGCTTTTCGGGAAGCCGAACTATTTTGAAATCCCTTCCTCCATTTCAGGAGTGAAAGCGCGCATCATCGGCTTGGTGGGAAAATACTTCCCCACTGGAGCGCATAAAGTCGGTGCCGCTTATGGCTGTCTGGTTCCGAGATTAGTGAGCGGCAGTTTTGATCCCGAATTGCACAAAGCGGTCTGGCCATCCACGGGAAACTATTGTCGCGGCGGAGCTTTCGATTGCGCCTTGTTGGCATGCCCCTCGATCGCCATCCTGCCGGAGGAAATGAGCAAGGAGCGCTTCACCTGGCTGAAGGAGATCGGCGCCGAGGTCTTTGCCACGCCCGGTTGCGAATCCAACGTCAAAGAGATCTATGACAAGTGCGACGAGCTGCGCCGGGATCCGCGCAACATCATCCTCAACCAATTCGAAGAGATGGGCAATCCCTTCTGGCACTACCATATAACCGGAAATGCCATCGAGGAAGTCTATGACCTGACCAAGACCGAAAAGAGTTCTTTAAGCGGATATGTCAGCGCCACCGGTTCCGCCGGTACCATTGCCGCCGGGGACTACCTGAAAAAGCGTTTTCCATGGATGAAAACCACCGCCACCGAAGCCCTCGAATGCCCCACTTTGCTCAATAACGGCTTTGGCGGACACCGCATCGAAGGCATTGGCGACAAACACATTCCCTGGGTGCACAACGTCCGTAACACAGATGCCGTCGCCGCTATCCGGGATGAGGATTGCATGCGTCTGCTGCGTCTGTTCAACGAACCAGCGGGGCAGGAATATCTCATCGGCTCCGGCATCCCGACTGAAACCGTGAAAGACCTTCCGCTGCTGGGGATATCCTCAATCGCCAATCTGTTAGCCGCGATCAAGCAAGCAAAGTATTTTGAGCTGAACGAGCATGACGTCATCTTCACCATCTTCACCGATTCCGCTGAACTCTATGGCTCACGCATCGAAGAGCAGAGGACGGAAAAGGGAAATTACACGTCTTTGCAAGCCGCCCTCGACCGGGAAGCGGCACTCAAATCTCAATCCGAAGACAACTATCTCGAGCTCAGCTATCAGGTCAAGAAACGCATCCATAACCTGAAATACTACACTTGGGTGGAACAGCAGGGCAAATCTTACGAGGAGATCCTCGCCCAATGGGAACCCGAATACTGGCAGGAAACCTTCGAGACCAATCTTGAAGAGTTGGATTCCGCCATCGAGGCTTTCAATGCCCTCTGATCAGATCATCGCCATCATCCCCGCTTCCGGCAAGGGACGCCGCTTTGGCATGCCCAAAGCGGAGGCGGTGTTGGCAGGAAAGAGTTTCGCGGACATCATCAAAGAGCTGCTTCACTCTGCCGGGATCGCACAAGTGCATTGCCCCAAAAATCTGGAAACCGGCAGCATGCTGGAAACCCTGCGCCATGCCATCAGCGAATTGAAAGATCAGCAGGCACTCGGCTATCTGATCCATCCCGTCGATCACCCTTTTGTAAAGGCATCCACTATCAAGCTCCTGATCGAAACCTTCAAATCGTTGCCGGATTCTACCATTCGTCCTTCATTTCAGGGAAAGAGCGGACACCCGGTGATCGTTCCCAGCTGGCTAAATATTGATGCAGACGACAATGACAAGGGACTGGCAGGCTTGATCCGCAGCCAGGTTTGCACCGTGATCGACATTCCGGTGGATGACGAAGGCGTCCTGCGCAACATCAACAGCCCGGAAGCTTTGCATTCCCTTGAGGGCTGATGCACTACCCATTACAAATAGTTCTATTCCAAAAGACCCGACCCACAAGGCGTCCATCAGCCATAAATGGCGGTTGGACGGGAGTAGCAGTGCCCTTCGTCTGCGTTTGAAATCAGGAGAAAAGATGGACGTACAGGAACTTATTTTGTCCCGCCACAGCGTACGTGATTTTCTGCAGGATCCGATCCCTGCAGAGGTTTTGGCGGAAATCCTCGAAGCCGGCAGAGTGGCGCCATCTACTCAGAACAAACAACCCTGGCGCTATATCGTGATCACCGAAACCGCTGAAATCAAGCGTATAGCCTTCAATTGCGGCTTGATCGGACTATCCAATTACTTTCTCCGCAAGGCACCCTGCGTGATCATCGCCTGCGCGGACATGAGCAAAAACGTCCGCCTCAACCACCAGGACTATTATCTGGTGGATACCGCCATCTCATTTCAGCAGATGATGCTCGCCGCTTGGGCAAAGGGCATCGGCAGTTGCTGGCTTGCCGCTTTCAGCGAGAAAAAGCTGAGAAGCTATCTGAAAATCCCGGACAAATGGCGCATCGTGGCACTCTCCCCATTTGGCTATCCGGCAGAAAAGAAAAGCCTTCACGCCAAGCTGCTCAGCGGTCTTGCCGGCAGCCATGATCGCTTGCCGATCAAAGACATCGTCATCAGATTTCCAGATAATGAGAAACCATGAGACCGCACTACGCCCCCTGCGGCATCGACTGCACCGTTTGCAGCGTGTATCAGGCTACTCTCGCAGACGATTCCGAAGCCAGAATAGCGCTGGCAGAAAAGTATAAAACAGGTTTTGACAAGGACATCGATCCCGAAAGCATTGTTTGTGACGGATGCCTCGGCTCCGGTAAGCATCTCGGTTTCTGCAGCGTATGCCAAATCCGTTCCTGCGCCTTACAAAAAGGCTTCAGAACCTGTGCCGAGTGCCCTGATCTGCCCTGTGAAAAAGGACAGCGGATCTGGCAAGAAAACTCAATCTCAATGGCGAATCTATTGCAGATCAGGGAAGCAGACCAGAGCTGATTTACTTGATCCGCACTACTTTGACGTTTATACTTTGCTTGCCTGCGCGCAGGTTGATGATATAGATTCCGCTACCGCATTGCATACCTTTGTCATCAGTTCCGTCCCAGACGCATCCGTGATCTCTGGCTTGCTTCGTCTCCCGCACCAGAGACCTGACCAATTGTCCACGGACGTTATAGATATCCATCAACACCAGCCCAGCTTCATTGATGTCATAACTGATGGAGACGCGATCCTTGAACGGATTGGGATTGATGGACAGACGACCCGGAAACGGAATGGTCGTCTCCTGAATATCGGAATCGCCATAGCGGATAAAGAAACTGGTCTTGGGAAACTGACCGGATAGCTGGACCAATACCGGCTGCGGAGGAGCCATGGGATTATAGACAACGGAATCCCCAGCAACGTTTCGGGATCGGTTATTCCCGATGCTTTGGCACCAAAAGTAATCCGATGAGCTGTAATAACTCATATCCCAGGGACGGTTGACCATCATCACCAAATTACCGCCCAGATAGCTATAGGCTGTATCGAAATAGATCACCGCGATGTCGTTTCCCGGCATGAAACCAACGCTTCCGTCAAATACGAGTTCCAGTTCGGTTGAAGCGATCCATCGATGCCTCAAATCCCGCTCATTCGTCTCTCCCAGCCAGATCTTCAACGGTTTGTTCAGGATTGTGGGTGTGAGAAAATTGTTGTAGAACTGAACGCCGGTTATCACTCCGATCTCTCCAATCTCGGTTGCCAGAAAGACCGTCTCAAACAGTGAATTCCTGCGATACAGATCAATCGGGATGCGGGCTTGTTCATTTCCTGCACCGATCGTGACCGCACTGGTGCCACTACTGAGAACGGTCGCTTTCATCTTGGCGCTGCGATCGTTGCTTGGGTCGATATCCCCTGTCAGCAGCACTTTGCCATAAAGCTCGGTGATGCCTTCGTTTGCGGGAATCCATGAAACGTTATGCACCGCGCTTTCACCATGTGAGATAGGGATACCGGGAACCGAGGCAAGCAAGATCTCATCATACCGCATCAGGCAGACCTGATAGTCTTCCTGCGCGGCATTGCCGTGATTTGCCACCCTGATCTGATAAACGCTTTCTGCTCCCACCGCAGGGAAGGAATTGCCAATAATCCATGTAGCGGCAAGATCATCATCCGCGAGGGGTTCGATCACGATCGAATCAAGCCGGATCGATATATAACCCCATTCCTGGGGATGCTTGAAGGCGATGTATCTGCCACCTCCCTGATAAGTATGAAACTGCACCGTATGTTCGTTCCAATCAGAATTGTCCAAGACAATGCTACGCACTTCCGTATAGGAAAGTGGATTTGCCGGATCAGTCATAACGCCCACGGACAGGTTGTGTGCCATTGGTTCCGCGAACGATTGAGCCCAAAAGGTAACCGACAAAGTGCTGATCGAGATGTTTTCTGTTAGTGGGGGAGAGATCAGGATCAGAAAGCCCTGAGGAGGACTGGTGTTCATCATGCGTGCCACGTTCGGTGGACTGGGCGCTGCGGCATCCGCAAAAGTTCTCACCCAATGGCTCCCAATGTTCGGATCGGCATAGGCGCTCCATCCCAAAGGTAATGCAGGAGGAGTGGCAGTATCAAAATTCTGGGAATAAGGCAGCGTGTAGATCACGGGATCCACTCCCGTTCCGCTTATCGGCAGCAGATGAATTCCCTGCGCAGTATTGGCATTCAGCGAGACTGTGGCTGCCAAATTTCCGGTCTCATCTGGCACGAAATGAACATAAAATGACGCGGACTGGCCATTGGCAAGGTTCAAAGGCAATGCCGGAACTTGAAGTAGCGAAAAACAGGGGTCGCCCGATATGTAGATAGAGCTGATCACCAGAGGCTCAAGCCCCGTACTGCAGAGATTGATCACCCGGTTGTTCACCGAGTTTAACAGTGCTTCGCCAAAATTATGAGTTGAAGGATAGACGAAAAGCTCCGGTTGCGGTGGCTGGGAGGCAAAATGCAATGTCGTCTTGGGAAACATGCCGGATAACTGTGGTCCAGAGGGAGTCGGTGGATTTGCCGGGTCAAGCTCGTTTGTGTTATGGGCTGCCACCCGGCTGCGGTTATTACCAATGGTCTGTGTTTTGAAATAGCTGTAATTGTGATAGATTTGCAGAGCCCAGGGGTGCTGCACCAGCATCACCATGTTTCCGCCCGTATATTCAAAGGGCTGGTTTAGTCCAAGAGTGATGATGTTTTCGCCAATGGGAAAGCTGAGCGTTCCGTCAAACACTTGGGTCAGTTGTGAGGACGGGATCCAACCCTGACTCATATTAGTCCAGTCCGTGATTCCAAGCCAGATGCGAACCGATCCCTCCGGAACGGCATTGATAAAACTGTTATAAAAGCTGATTGCCGTGATTATTCCCGAGACACCGATTTCGTCCGCATTATAGATCGTCTCAAAGAGACTGTTGCGGATATTCAGATACATGGGCATGGCGCTCAACTGGTTACCGGCGCCGATGGTAATTTCCCATCTGTGGCGATCAGGGGTTTCGATCGCTGCCAAGGGGATCAGGATTAGGGCGAAAAGGATGACAGTGGTGATCGTGCGCGTTATCATGGTTGTTTCAACACCCTTATCACTTTGCTCAGCAAGCTGTTGTCGATTCGGATCAGATACACGCCCGGTGCTGCTATTCGGCCTTGATCATCTTTTCCGTTCCAATGTAAGCTTGTGGCGTTTGCCGCGGTGTTGAGGGTTTCCAGAGTCCGCACTTTTTGACCCCTGAGATTGAATATCTCCAGCTTTGCCTTGCCCAAACCTTTGCCTTGCACCGTGATGCTCAGATCACCCCGGAAGGGATTGGGAGCGGCAGTGATGATTAGAGCACCAGTGGCGAGATGATCTTCCGCGGAGCTTTCATCCGCGGCACATTCAAGAAAAAGGTAGGGATTGTTTCCCGTCGTTCCGCCAGGCGCGATCACCAAATAATCATCACCGGAGCCCCAATCCGAGAGATATTGCAGCTTGAAAGTGTATTGCGAATAGGGACGATTTTCCTGTATATCGTCGAGCACAAATTGCGTGACCTCAGCCCAATTCCATCCCGGCAGATAGGAATTGAACAGATTCAGCGGTGGATGCAGATCGGGTGTGTTTAGATCCCCCGGATCGAGCATCACGCCATAGTTCACATGCGTGAGCAGGCAGTTCGGAGAGATCGTGCCCCAGGACATCTCAAATGATGGATATGCCTGCACTTGGCTGTTTCCATAAGCCGCCGCTACAAAAAAATGCAGGCTGGCACTGCGCAAATGATAACCCGCCGGCACCTGCGTCGTGGGAAAGGAAATGTATGCTTTCGTGGCAAAATTATACATAACAGACCAATCCCACGCATCGCCTACCATAAGATAACCGTTCAAGCTCACGCTGGTAACCGTGTTGCTCGAATCAAATTTCAGATATCCGTCGTTGACGTCCGTGCATGCCACCGAAACCGTGATAACCGGCTGAGCGCGTAGCATCCCGATGCCGCATAAGGCAAATAAGAGCGGCAGCAATATCATTATCTTCATAACCGATCCTTTGTCCAAGAGACTTCAGTCATTGTAGTATTGCCTTCAGCAAATCGCTTCGTATCAATGATTTTAGCCGGTCGTTCCACCGACGTTAATCGATCATTTTCACGTAGTCCCAAGATTCGCATCATAAAGAGCACTTTCTTTCCTCTTGTTTATTTGTCAAGCTTTGATTTCAGCGTTGATACCTTCCCCCGAATGAGAGGTATCTTACACACTACTGAGACTATTTTAGTAAGAGCATCCTCTTGCTAAGTGTTTTATTATCAGTTACTAAACGGTAGAAAGATACTCCGCTAACTACACTGCGTCCGGATTGGTCGGTACCGTTCCAAAGCACACTATGGCTTCCGGAGTATTTTTGCTCATTGACAAGGGTGCGAACCTTTTGCCCTTTCATGTTATAAATCTCCAAACGGACATTCCCAGTTTCAGGGATTTGATACGCAATCGTGGTGGAAGGATTGAAAGGATTGGGATAGTTGTATAAACTCAAGCCCGACAGAGATGGCGGAACCACCGGATCGTCATTTGACACCCAAGGTTCGGAGCCGTATTCATAACAGCCCATATCTATCCTGCCATTCCAGACCCTCCAGTTGCCAGCAAGATCATAGGGCAATAACTCCAGTCCGGTAATATCCGGTGTGCCGCTATCTATACAAGGCGAGCCTTGGGCTAAGCGCAGATAATCAGGTCCCCGGCAGTGGTACCGGCAAACATGGGGTCTGCTGAGCTATTGTTCGAGCCATAGATCAGGGTGTTGCGATGGTCGGGATTGTGGATACCGGTGAATCCGCCCAGGATGTTGTTATAATCGAAATCCAGCCTTCCGATAAAATTGGCTTGAGGAATTGCATTAAGCATGTAAATCTCCCTTGCGCCATCGGGATTATAGAAGATATTGTTTCGCATATCTATTTTCCCGATTACTGCGACGGCGCCAGCTTGACCGTAGTTATTGTAGAAAGTGCTATTGGAAACCTTATACACGCCATAGCGGTTGGTCACAAAATATATGGGGGCGGTATTGTTTGTCCTGATGTTTTCAAAGAGACAATTATTTATGTTGACATTTATTGTATGCTGGAGGGGGTCTCCTATCGAGATGCCAAAGGTATGCTGATTGTCCACAACTGAAATGTTGCGGAACACGCAGTTTTCTACACTAAGGGAGTCAGTCACCCAAAAATTCATGACCGAGGTTCCTGATAAGTCCGGATCATCTGAGACATGGGTGGAGTGGATGTTTTCGAAAACAGAGTTACGAATGGTACCGGAACGAATATCCCAGATTGTAAACGCTGATTCTTGTGCCGTGATATTCCTTAGCACGATTGAATCAAATACAGATGACGTGATTCTATTGACAAATATTGCGCCATCCCTATAAACGCTCATATTCTCTATTAAAATATCAGAAAAGGTTACAGATGTCGTCAAATCGCCAAAGTAAATTGCGCTACGAAAATTATTGTTGCCCTCAGTTACCCTAAAGCCATCAATGGACAGATTTCTTCTTTTATAGCCAGCAAAAAAAATAGAGACATTCAATCCATTAAAAACATCAGAATACAAGGTCACCTGATCCGAGCCCGAGCCGATCAATTTGACGTGCGATTTGAGCGGAATGGGGAAGATTTGTTCGCCCGCTCCTTCGTTGTAGGTGCCGGGCAAAACGTAAACCGTCTTTCGATAAAGGCTGTCGGCGGCGACTCTGTGCATAGCTTTGGTGATGGTCTTCATAGCCTGAGCCGGGCTCAATCCGCTATTGCCATCGTTCCCATCCGGGCGGACATAGAGGTCATGATTGATTTCCACTCGATGTCCCCTTAAGATGTTTACCGTATCGGTGTATTGATGCATTACGCTCAGATTGCTATGCCGGTCCACATAAAATGTATTCGCAGAGCCCAGCGTGAACAGATCCAGATTTATTTGCAGATTAGCTCTTAAATCGATCACGGATATATCGACCGGGTTAGTTCCGTAATTCTCATAAACAGAACACCTATTGACCGGGTCAAACACAATCGTGGGATAGTGAGCAAGGGATCCCCAAATTAAAATGCCACCTCCCGAACTGATAGCGTAGTTGTTGTAAATTTTCAAGCCGCTAAAATACAACGAACTATCTGTGGCAAAAATTCCTGCTCCAAGAACGGCGCGATTATTGGTAATCTCGCAGTTAATCACGCTGACATTGCAATCAAGATAGATCAGTATCCCGCCGCCCATACGAAGCTGCATGGCAAACAGGGGATATCCGGTACCGTTGGTAAGCTTAAAGCCCCTGAGAACAGCATTCTGCTCGGCATTACGGAAGGCGACGCAGGAGCCGTTTCCGCTGCCATCGATGATGGTCGTGCCGATATAGTTTGTGTTGCCGGTCGTTGCTTCTAGGCTGCAAACCGTGATCTGCTTGCCGATGAAATCGATATTTTCATAATATCTGCCCGGATGCACCAAAACCATATCGCCATGATTTGCCGTCTCGATGGCGGTTTGGATACTCGTGAACTGCCCGCTGCCATCCAAGGCAACGGTCAAGGTAGCTGCGCTGAGGTGTGAGCAAAGCAGCAGGACTGCGATTATTACTATTCTATAAGACATCAGTTCTCCTAAAAGTAGGGGCGTGTTGCGCACGCCCCCAAAGGCATTTGTTGATGATTGGGCGCGCGCAACACGCCCCGAACAACTATTTCAAGAGCAGCATCTTCTTGGAAATGCTCTTGTCTTTGGTAATCAAGCGGTAGTGATACAATCCGCTGGCAACTGATCTGCCATACCGATCGGTTCCGTCCCAGCTCACCCGATGCGGACCGCTCACCTTAATGCCATCTATTAGGGTCTTTACCTTTTGCCCCTTGATGTTGTAGATTTCCAAGCTAACCGCACCTTCCTCCGCCAGCTCAAACTTGATCGTCGTGGAGGGGTTGAAGGGATTGGGATAATTCTGCTGCAATGCCGTAATCGGGATCACAGGATTAATATCGGTAGTTGTGTTTATCTTGAGCGTGTAATATCTCAAGCCATTATCGTTAAAATAATTCAGCGATTCGGGCTTGATCTTGCACAGCATCCGGTTTTCAGGCATCGCCTTGGAGGCGTAGTAAAGGATAAGCTCGGAATTATCCGGGTCTATCACCTCTCCGGCATCAAGATAGGCACAGAGATCGGTGAAGGCACCTTCAACCTTTACCGCTCCCTTGCAGATGCCATCTTTGTAGAACCCAATCTCGTCTGGGAGCAAGGCACCCTCTGCGTCATCAAGCTCGATAAACAAAGGAATGTAGTCTTCCTTTTCCAAATAGCTGAAATGAACCGGCAAGTCTCTTGTATTGGGATCAACCGGTTTATTGTTGTTCCAGGTAAAGCTGCAGTTCTGGCTAACGGTCAGGATTACCATGTCTCCATAATTGAAGGTACTACCGACTTGGGCACCACCTCCAAACCAGGTGCCACCGGGCAAGCGGTGCATGCTCCAATACTGGGTCTTGATCGAAGTAACAAAGTTCAGGATCGGAGCCAAGGCATCAAAGGGACGAGCACTGCGCCGGTCGAAATAACCGATCCAGTTTTCGTTTGCAACGGTTGTGCTGCCGCTTTGGTAAGCATATAGATTGATAACCGTATTGGGCGCTTGCAGAAAGCCGGATGTTTTGATTGAAATCGGGGTTAGATGAGTATCCAGAACCTTTACCTTATAGCCTTGGATGCTGTTCGCTATCGCTTGATCATTAACAATATTTCCTTGAAGATTATACCGCATCGTAATTTCCGCATAATTTTCCCATTTCCACGTTACCCAGTCAAGTCTCGCCTGATGAATAATCGGCGCAAAGAAGCTTGAATTTGTAGTATATCCCGCCGTCAGCGTATTCAGTGCCGGAAAACTCATCCATTTTATTCCGCTACTGACATTACCGACAGGCATGGCATATTCTTCATACCGATGATCAACTGCTCTGATTGCTCCGATATCGAAAGGAGTGCCATCCGGATCCCGATCCTCAGGATCCTCATTCCACAAGACTCCGTTACCATTAGTATCCGGGTTGCCTTTATCAACGCATGGCGACATGACTGTTGCGCTCCAGATCGGCTGATAATTCGCGTCCAGGCTGGGATTGCCGATGATGTTTGAAATAGGCGATATTTGAAATCCAAGAGCTGTTGTATTATGGAACACGTTGTAAGTTACAATGGGGTTGGCAAAATTTACCGACCGGACGCTTCCTCCAACAGTTTGAGAGCTAAACACGTTATTCGATACCTTGATGCTTTGTTGACCGTTTTGCCACATCGACAACGCTATTGATGCAGTATTGTTGACAATGGTGTTGTTCGCGAAATCTATGGGGGATATAGCCTGTTGGATCGTTCCAATTGCCACTAAAAACACACTGGCAGCCCCATTATTGATCATGAGATTTGTGTCGATTTTAGTATATTTCGCATCGAAAACCCACAAGGCTCCCGGAGTTTCTGCTGCCCCGATCGGAATATTGTGGGCAAGCTTGTTACCGGTAAATCTGATTATTCCCTTGCCGGATAGCCCGACCGCTCCACAAACGCGACCAGTGTTATTAGTGATGGTGTTTCCCTGGATCAGAAGTTCACGGGAATAGTTGTTATTAGCGTAAATGGCTCCGTAAGCATTCGAACCGTTGGTCATGGAATTGTTTGATATTGTGGTGTTTACGATTGAGCCGGTGCCTTCGAAATATACCCCTGCTCCTTGATAATCACTGTTTTCAGAGCTGCCGCACTGATAGATTTGGCAATTCCGGATGTTCAAAATCATCCGTGTGATAGTCCTATCCAGCTCGTAATCTCTAAAGCGGATACCTTGTTTGGCGTTAGTCAATCTCAGGTTGATGATATTGAATACGGAATTAGGATCCTCGGTGAACATCCACTCTACACCAAGATTAATGCAGTAGGGACTTCCACCGCCATTAATAATTGGATAATTGGGGCCTCCTGTACCTTCTAAAGTAAAACTTGGGATGGGAAAAGAGTAAATACTCATGAGATGGGATAAATCGATGCTCTCATAATATGTACCGGGCATGACTTGGATTCTGATGGGCTCTCCATTAAATGCCGTATTGTTTACCGCTTGCTGGATGCGCTGGAGAGCTTGTCCCACTGTCTTGAAATATGGATATGTCACAATATTGGACACTAATACGTTTGGGAAAGAGTATCTGGTCAAGGCAAGCAGAGGTAAATTAACTAATGTTGTATTGGCAGTTACAGTAAACGCATTAGATTGCTTGGGGTAATAGAAGTTAACTGTCCCGGGTTGGAACAGCTCGCATTCCACATAGTACTGCCCAGGTGGTAAAGCGGTTGCCAC
>JAUYAR010000144.1 GCA_030693415.1 Candidatus Cloacimonadaceae bacterium
CTTTTCAGATTGATGCCCAGCGCCACCAGTTTCAGCCAGAGTTGATGTCGGAATAACCCCCGCAAGCGTGACTTGCCTCCATTCGTGTGACATTTAAACTGTCGCATAGTTGCTTCCACCCCGCATCTTAAGGTTCGTCTCCTTTTGGGTATCGTGTCTATATTTGATAGTCTTAGTATCGGTTATAATATCATGTTAAATGATAAATTCAACGAAATGAGAAAGCATAACCTATATGATTTATTCCCATCCTAAAAAAAAGAAAAAGCGGCACAAAAAATGAAATCATTTCAAGTAGTCCTGATTATTTTGCTGATGATGGTTTGGGTGGTCCGAAATATCCACGGGGCAAACACCCAAACCACAAACCGTCTGGGGTATGGAGGATGTTCCAGATGTAGAATACGGTATTATGGAAGAGTACAATACTTCCAATCAGTTATATTTAGGAACAGGCTATCAATATCACGGAAATCAGGAAAGAAGCTGTCCCACACTTCCAATGAAATGGAGAAACCGGAGTATGCGCTCCTGAGACGCCGACAGGTTCATGCCTGAGTCATATTCGATCTGATTGATCCAGGGGTCGAGTGGCTTTGATGTATTCACTTTGGTAAACGGGGACGTTTACCGTTCCTCACCCCGGACGTTTACCGTTTCCGTTTCTCACACCATCAATTTGACGGTAAGTAAATGTTTATCGGTCCATAAAACACCTCCGAATCATAAGCAACTGCCTCCAACCAGTAGAAAAAGCTGCTGCCGGGGCTGACCCCATAATCCGTATTGGTATAGGTCATGATGGTGCTTGTATTGGTGGCGGGCATCATTGTGGGTGTGATCATCAAAGCGCTTGCTTGATTGGCAGTTCCGTTGCGATAGATTCTGTATCCTAGCATGCTGGATTCGGCTTGACTGATCCAGGTAAGCCGGATCTGGTTTTGTGCGGTTTGATGTGCCACAAAACTGCTCAGATTTACATAGAATTCCGGCAGGCTATCAGCCATCATATATTCATTATTCATTTCCAGACTTGCATTTCCCCCGGGGAGAAACGCCTTTGCCATCAGGGTAATAGAATTGCTGATCTGGATTGGAGCGATATATGGGTTGGAGAAAATCGTCGGTTCGCTGCCGTCGGTGGTGTATCTGATTGTCGTTACAACGATTGGGAAGCTCATAGCCACATGAATCGGAGCATAAAATGTTCCACCGGGAGGGTTGAAATTGGGAATTGCTCTGCTGATGGAATATTCTTCCAGAGTGGTCGCGCTTGGCAGCCATCCAACTTTGAATGCCTTTGCCTTGACAACGGTATCCGAATTTAGCACAAAAGCTCCGGTATAAGCAGTCGAGGTTTCGGTTGGTTCACTGCCATCGGTAGTGTATCGGACGCTTACCCACGAGGTCGAACAACTGATCGAGACGTCAACCGGGGATATGAACGTTCCGCCGGGTGGATGCAAAACCGGATTGGCAACGGTTTTGAGGATAATGTAATCAGAAACTGCGGTCTGGCTCGCGTTCCAAAGGTGTTTGAAGGCTTTCGCCTTGAGCGTGGAAGTCGATTCCACATAGATTGATTCATCAAATACATTCGAAGTCTGTGTCGGTTCGCTGCCATCGGTGGTGTATCTTATAACCGCTGAAGGTGTTTCACACTCGATTATGACGAATATCGGGCTCGTGTATATTCCGCCGGGATGATTGAAGGTCGGTGTGGCAACTGCCCAACCAATGCCTGCGTAGGATGCTTCCGAGATGGTGCTTGGTGTCCAGCCTGCCTTGAATGCTTTTGCCCTGATGGTTGTCCCCAATTCCACAAGCAGCGGAGCCGAATAGACCAAAGATACGGAATTGGGATCGTTGCCATCGAGGGTATAGCGAATTTCCGCCCCGGAAGTGGCACAGGTTATCGCAACCGTTTGCGCAGTGGAGTATTGTCCTTCCGGCGGCAAGAACTCCGGCGCGGCAACAACCTTAGGTTCCGTCGGTGTCTTTTCGCAGGATGCGACCAAAAACAGTGCCAGCAGTAGGACGATCATAGTAAATACCTGTTTCATACCATAGCTCCTTGGTGTTTTTTATATGGATTCCAATCCGGGATGGAGATTATTTATAGCGCGGATGCTGTCAATAAAAACTTTCCGGAGCTTGGCTTGAATATTGGAAAAATATCGAAAGGCGTAAGGCGTGAGAGTGAGAGGCAACAGTGATCAAGGGTGCATGAGACTGTTCAAGTAAATTCCCTTAAATTTCAATAAATTAGCGTTCCGGAAATCAAGAAAAGTGGGCGAAAGGCATCCTTAGGCAGGGGCTGCTTTGAATTGACATATCGTCTGCACAGTGGACACTTCAGTAAAAATCAATCATTTTTCGTGGGGAAAAGCCTTATGCTTATAGCCGCGACCATAGGGCTGTTTATGGACAATATGTATATTTAAACAAATGATAGAAAATCATTTACAACTTTTGCCTTCTAA
>JAUYAR010000145.1 GCA_030693415.1 Candidatus Cloacimonadaceae bacterium
CAGCACGATCGTGATCCCGAAGACGAGATTGAGGGTCTTCACGGCATAATTTGAAAAAAGCGCCGGAAACGCGCCACCCAGCAGCAAATTGATCACCGTAGCGGTCAATAGCAGCGACAATAGCAGCATCAATATCAAGGTTACGCTATCCCAAATTTTGTGCGAAATCACTCCCAGTCCCTGCTTGCCGTGGCTGTTCGTGGTTATATCCCGTTGCCACCGCGGCTTATCTTTATTGTTTTTATCATGTTATGCTATCCATGATCACGCTTTTGCACGTTTGAGCTTCACACAAATCCACCGGGCATTTTTCTGTCAATGGCATTTTTGCGGTGTCTTTGGCGGCAACACTGTTGAGAATTGTGAATTGCTGGGAACGGGAGCACGACATCACCTGTTCACCCTCTCACCTGTGGTCTTCTTCTCAATAGAACACAGATGACGCGGATCGTTATGATCATCATGATCATTGAAATCTGAATCGAAACAACCTGTTCACTTGTTCACTTGTTCACCCGCTCACTTCGCAGGATCGGCATCCTGCGCTACATTCTTCCCCCTTAGCAATACGGAATCAATACGGACTCATTACGGACTAAGTCCGTATTGACTCCGTAATGCTCACGGGGAAGGACGCGAATTGAACGGTTAAGAGTTTGAAATTCAAAGCAGTTGGTTGATAAAGGCAGATTTGTGGAATTGACGGTGTGGGTGGGTGTGTCGCCACTGATGGGGCTGCCGCGCTGGAACCGACGGGGACGTCGGTAATTCCATATTCCTTCCACCTTTTTCAGGACACCTCAATCTCATCCCTCAATTCTCAATTAGCAGTAATTCTCCATTCTCAATTCTCCATTCTCCATTCTCATCTCTCATCTCTTCCACCCTTCCACCTTTCCACCAAACCCTTTACCCCTTCCCCCGGGGATGCCCTTTGCGGTATGCGTCTTTGATGTCTTCGAGGGTCACGTGGGTATAGATTTCCGTGGTGGAAAGCTGGCTGTGCCCGAGCATTTCTTGGATAGCTCTGAGATCCGCACCCCGGGCAAGCATGTGAGTGGCGAAGCTGTGACGCAGAGTATGTGGAGAATAGCCTTTCTGCTGGGCAACGATGCTGATATAGCGGCCGAGGATGATGTCTAACTGTTTGGTGTCAAAGTCCTTGCCGCGGTAGGTGAGGAAGAGCAGGTTTGAGCTATGCTGAGTTTGAAAATCCTCCCGGACAGGCAGATAACTGCGAATAGCGTCCAATGCCGGTCTGCCGATGGGGATGATCCTTTCCTTGTTTCCTTTGCCGACCACGCGGATTCTGCCACGGCGGAAATCTATGTCTCCCAGTTGGATACCTGCAAGTTCCGCCAGGCGCAGTCCCGAAGAATAGATGGTCTCAAGGATCGCTCTATCCCGAATGCCGCACTTGGTGTTTTGATCGGGGATGCTGAGAAGCAGGTTGATCTCGTCCTCACTGAAAAAATGCGGCAGTTTCTTTTCATATTTGGGTCGTTTGATTTTGAGCATGGGATTGGCGCTGATGATATCACTGAGCATCAGATAGGAAAAAAAACCTCTCAGCGCGGCGGTTTTGCGTGCCAGAGAGCGGTTGCAATCCGGTTTATCATGCAGCCAACGCAGAAAGTCCCTGATCTGCAAGGTGTTGATCTCTTCCACCCGAACTTCCTCGTTTTCAAAGAACTGTTTCAGGAACGAATGGAGCTGATCGAGATCGAGTTTATAGCCTTCGATCGTGCGTGGAGATTTTCCTTCCACCCTGATGTAATCGCAGTATCCGTCGATGTTATTTTGCATTTTACCACCACTTTATCGTCTTTGGGTTATTTTTTCCTTGCCTGATTACTTGTCGAGAAAAAAATTGGACTCATCAAGATGGAGGTTGGATGAACCAGCATATTTCAAACACCGCGAAACTTGGAAAGAACGTGAGCCTGGGCAATAACGTCGTGATCCTGGATGAGGTGATGATCGGCGATGGATGCATGATCGGAAACAACGTCGTTGTCCATCCCGGCAGCCTGATCGGGGAAAATGTGCGCATCGACGACAACACGATTATCGGCAAAAAACCGCTTTCCTCGCCCCGCAGCATCTTTAAGGTGCCGAAGGATCTGAGCCCCGCGGAGATCGGTTCTTTCTGTCAGATCGGCTCAAATGTGATCATCTATGCTCAATGCAAGATCGGAAACAGCAATCTGATCGCGGACATGGCGACTATCCGTGAAAACGTAGTGATCGGCGAACTCAACATCATCGGCAGAGGCGTCGCGATCGAAAACTTCGTCACCATCGGTGAGCGCAACAAATTTGAGACAAATAGCTATATCACAGCCTATTCCACCGTTGAAGACTATTGTTTCGTTGCGCCCTGCGTCGCGACCAGCAATGATAATTACATGGCGCGCGATGCCGAACGCTTTGATCATTTCAAAGGCGTCACGATCAAGCGCGGAGCCCGCATTGGAGTGAATGCCACGATCCTTCCCGGCAAGGTGTTGGAGGCAGATTCCTGCATTGCCGGAGGCTCCGTCGTCACCAAAGACGCGCCTGCGGAAATGATCATGCTCGGAAGTCCCGCAAAACCAATGCGGGGCGTGCCGGAAGCACAACTTCTAAAGAACAATCTGGATAAATAATCATGAAAACTCTGCTCATCATCCCTACTTACAATGAGATCGAGAACATTGAAAAGCTGTTGGGCATCGTTTTGGCACTGAGCCCCGATATTGAGGTGTTGGTGATGGACGACAGTTCTCCAGACGGCACCGGGAAAGCGGTCAAAGCCATGCAGGAAAACGAGCCGCGCATTCATTTGATCGAAAGACCAGGAAAGATGGGCTTGGGTTCTGCCTATGTGACCGGCTTCAAATACGCGCTAAAGCAGGATTTTGACTATATCATGGAGATGGACGCGGATTTTTCCCACAATCCCAATGATCTTCCCCGCTTGCTCGAAGAAGCCAAAAAGCGCGATCTGGTCATCGGTTCGCGCTATTGCAGCGGAGTAAACATCGTCAACTGGCCTTTCAAAAGACTACTGATCAGCTATTTCGCCTCAAAATATGTCCGTGTGATTACCGGTATGCCGATCAAGGATCCCACCAGCGGATTCAAGTGCTTTCACCGCAGGGTGTTGGAGAGCATCAACCTGGATAGAATCCTCTCGGACGGCTATGCCTTCCAGATCGAAATGAACTTCCGCGCCTGGGTGAAAGGCTTTCGTATCAAAGAGATACCGATCATCTTCACCGAGCGCATCAACGGAGTTTCCAAGATGTCCCGCCACATTGTCTATGAAGCCGCTTGGATGGTTTGGCGTCTGCACTTCCTGAAAATCCTCCGTCTCTTACACTAATAGGAGCACAAATGAGACAACTTTTAATATTGCTTGCACTTACGTTGCTGATCCTGCCGCTTTTGGCGATTCCCCTGCCCCGCGTTTATGTGCAAAAACTGATGCTTGATGACGGGAAACTTCCTCAAGTGACCGTTGAGAAGGACAAATCAGCCCCCGAATACCTGCTCAGGGCATGGTTCGCGGAAAGACCGGAAATCGTTCGTTCCACGGATGAACACAGCATCCATCATCTTGCCGTCAAACAAGTTGGCGATGATGAAGTATTCCCGGTCACGGTCATATTAACGGTTCAACTGGGTAATTTTGGCGTCGAATGGAAGGAAGGAGAGACCCTCGTTCTGGAGATCACCCACAAAGCCAGTGGACAGAAGAAAGAATGGAGCATCGTCGTTCCCCCCGGATCAAATCTGATCAAACACCTGGAAACGCCGATGATCGTTCCGCCCTTCCAAAAAAAGTAAGCAAGTAAGCAATGCTGGAACGCATCAACAACCCCGTCAGCCAATCCGAAGACAGCGAATTTGACCGTGCGCTGCGCCCCAAAAGTCTGGATGACTTCATCGGTCAAAACCATATAAAAAAGCTGCTGGATATATCCATTCGCGCGGCAAAACTTCGCAGGGAATCGCTCGACCACGTGCTGTTCTATGGTCCTCCCGGTTTGGGGAAGACCACTCTGGCGGGGATCATCGCCCACGAACTGGGTGTCAATATCACCGTCAGTAGCGGTCCCGTGGTTGAAAAACCTGGTGACCTTGCTGGAATCCTCACCAATCTTCAGAGACACGAAGTGCTCTTTATCGACGAAATCCACCGCCTCAGCCACGTCATCGAGGAATATATCTATCCCGCCATGGAAGACTATCAGATGGAGATCATTCTCGATAGCGGACCCAGCGCGCGCACTCTCAGGATCGGCATCGAACCTTTCACACTGATCGGAGCCACGACCCGGGCTGGCTTGCTCACTCCTCCGCTCCGAGACCGTTTTGGCATTGTGCTGCGCTTGGATTATTATGATTTTGAATCAATTGTGCGGATCATCAAACGAAGCGCCAGAATCCTCGAAGTTCCTGCCGAAGACGATGGCGTCGCTGAAGTGGCAAGACGCAGCAGAGGAACTCCACGCATCGCCAATCGTCTTTTACGGCGGGTGCGGGATTATGCGCAGATCATGGGAGACGGGATCATCACTCTGGAGATTGCGCTTGCCGCTTTGGAGATGCTTCAGGTCGATCATGCCGGTCTGGACGAAATGGACAAGCGCTTGCTTTTAACCATCATGGAAAACTACCGCGGCGGACCTGTCGGCTTGAAAACCCTTTCCGTCGCGGTGGGAGAGGATGCCGGCACGATCGAGGAGATCTTTGAGCCCTACCTCGTGCAGCAAGGTTTTCTGGAACGCACTCTACAAGGCAGGAAAGCCACCTTCAAAGCCTATCGCCATCTTGGCGTCACTCCAAACGACACGCAGCAGGAGCTGTTCTAACCAGACCGATTCACCCATCGCCGCCCCATGGGATATAAAGCAAATATCACCAGCAATCTGATCAATCAATGCATCCGCATCGTGCTGGGGCTATTTACCAGCATCATAGTCGCCCGCAGTCTCGGTCCTCAGGGACAGGGCTACCTGGCATATATCGTGCTGGTTTTCACGCTATTGGGCACCTATGGTCACCTGGGCATCAACAATGCCGTGATGTATTTCCAAAAACGCAGCGGCTATGACCATGACAAGCTCTTTCGCCTCAATACCGGCTTTCTCTTCTTGATGTTTTTCGTCATCTCGGTGGGGGTGATCGTTTTGCGGACGGCGGGTGTCGTCCTCAGTGAATATTCATACTACTTTATCGCTTTGGGATTGATCTACGTGATCAGTCAATTCCTCTTTGAAAACCATCTATCATGGTTCATCGCCGAAGAGCAGATCGTAAAAAGCAACCGGCTCAATATCTCCGTCTTCTTGGTCAAGACGGCGGTGATTCTGATCCTTTGGTTGACGGGAATGCTCAATATCAGATCTTTCTTTGCGGTAACGGTGATGGCACTGCTTGCCAACGCGCTTGTCTTACAAATCGTGTTGAAAAAGCGCATGGGCTTTCATTGGGATCGTTTGCTCTTCAAAGCCGAGATCAAGTATGGCATGGTCGTCTATATGGGTGCGTTCTTTGCCTTTCTGCACTATCGCATCGATCAGATTGTGATCAAAGTCCTGCTTGGCACCGCCGAACTGGGAGTTTATACTATATCGGTGACTCTCGCGGAACTGCTGTTTTTGATCCCGATCAGCGTCACCTCCGCGCTCACCGGAAAGCTCTATAACACCGAGGACAAGGCAAGCGGAAGAATGATCACCGCCCGGACGGTGAAGCTGACTCTCTATGTGTGCGCTTTCTTTGCGGTGATCGGCATGGCGGTCAGTTTCCTGATCCCGCTTATCTATGGTGTTGCCTATCAGGGGGCGGTTATTAGCACGATCATCCTGCTCACGGGAGTGACCTTTGCCTCCGTGGCAAAGGTGTCAGCACCATATTTCTTCACCCAGGGCAGACCGGTCGTCCATCTGATCATCACCTTTGCCACGCTGCTTTTAAACGGAGGCTTGAACCTCATCCTCATTCCCCGCATGGGAATCAACGGCGCCGCGCTCGCGTCCAGTATTTCCTACGTCTGCTATGGCGGCTACTATCTGGCAGTGTTTGTCAAGGTGGAGAAATTTACCTGCAGGGATCTATTCCAGCTATCCGCCGCTGATTTTAAGCTGTTTGGAAAAAGCAAAGACGCGGGATTATGAAGATCGCTCTGATCAAACAGCGGGGCTTTGCCTGGCAATCCGACGCTAAGCACCACTGCAAAGGTTATGCAACCGATAATAATGGCAGCTATCTCGACGCGTCCGGGTTGCAGGCTTTGATAAAAGACAAAAAACCCAAAGCTTTATCCGATATCCTGACAGACCTGAACGGCTGTTTCTGTCTCGTCTCTGAAGACGCGGACACGATCTTTGCCGCGGTCGATCGAGTGCGTTCTTTTCCGCTCTTCTATGCCATTGATGATCAAGGCGATCTGCTGCTCAGCGATGACGCGTTTGATCTGAAAGACAGGCTCCTGCCGGAAACCATCGACAATGACTCTGTGTCCGAATTTCTCCTCACGGGTTATGTCTGCGGCGCGGACACGATCTATTCACAGATCAGGCAACTGCTTGCCGGCGAGTATCTTGTATTTAATAAAAACACCAAAACGCTGAAGCTGAACATCTATTACAGATACATCCATCCGGAAGAAAGCAAGCTCGGCAAAGCCGGACTTTTGGACGCCATGCACGATATGCACAAGGGCATGGCACAACGCCTGATCCAAAGTCTGAACGGACGCCCGGTGGCGATCCCTCTGAGCGGCGGCTATGATTCACGCCTGATCGCCAGCCTGTTGAAAGAAGCGGGCTATGACAACATCGTTTGTTTCAGCTACGGAGATCCCAAAAGCGCCGAAGTCCTCATCTCCAAAGCCGCGGCGGATCACTTGAAACTTCCATGGCGCTTCGCCGCGCATGATAGGGAGAGCTGGTTCGCCGCCTATCAATCATCCCTCCGAAAGGACTTCTACCGTTATGCCACGCATCTCAGCGCCAGCGCGCACATCCAGGACTGGCTCGCGGTTAAGGATTTGAAAGCAAAGGCTTTGCTCCCGGACGACAGCATCTTTATTCCCGGTCATTCCGGCGACTTTTTGGAAGGAAGCCATCTGCCGCTAACCTTCGAAAACGTGCCGAGAGTTTCCCGCTACGCACTTATCCAGGCGATTTTGAACCGTCATTTCAGGCTTTGGGACTGGAAAGATCACTATCACCGCTATTATCCGGTATTTCGGGAAAAGCTCTGTCAAAGCCTGGACATCCCCGCATTCATGAATCCGGAGCAGGCAGCTTCCCTCTTTGAGGAGTGGGACTTGCGGGAACGGCAGGCAAAGTTCATCAACAATTCCGTCCGGGTCTATGAGTTCTTTGGCAGCGAGTGGCGCCTGTGTTTGTGGGACAACGCGATGCTGGATTTTTGGGCATCGGTGCCACTGAGACACAGGATGGGACGCAAGCTGTTTCTGGATTACGCTCAAAGCCGTCTGAACATGCCCGTTCCGGTTTACACCGGCAGATCTCTCTCCCGCCGCGTCTTCGATAAAGTCCTTCGATGCGGCTTTGGCAATCTGACCGATTCCCGCTATGGCAGATTTCTGGATTATTCCCACAAGCTTTCCTATCTTCGCTCTCAGATAGCAAGCCTTTGCCGCGAAGATCTCGAATACCCTCTTTTCATCAGGAAAAAGAGCCTCCTTTTGCGAGCCGATATCAATGCCATACAAGCGCTAATGGCTTTGAAAGAGTGGAAAGGTGGATCCAGGGGCTCAGAGATGAGAGATGAGAATGGAGAATGGAGAATTGAGAATGGAGAATTGAGAATGGAGAATGGAGAATGGAGAATTGAGAATGGAGAATGGAGAATTGAGAATTGAGAATTACTGCTAATTGAGAATTGAGGGATGAGATTGAGGTGTCCTGAAAAAGGTGGAAGGAATATGGAATTACCGACGTCCCCGTCGGTTCATGCGCGGCAGCCCCAACAGAGGCGACACAAGACAGCTCGGGGTGGAGCGAATGCGAAACCCCGTGAAAGAGTGAAAGAGTGAACAGGTGAGCGGGGTATCCCATTCATTCGAAGGATTCGAGCAAAGACCTATCTCATCTCTTCCACCCCTCCAAAAAAAAACCACCCCGAAGGATGGTTTAACAAGTCTTATTTCTTTTTATGACGGTTCTTGCGCAGTCGTTTCTTTCTCTTGTGAGTGGCAATTTTATGCCGTTTCTTCTTCTTTCCGCAGGGCATATTCTAATCCTTACGACGTTTTGAAGTCAACGACGGAGGTCTTGAATTCGCGGGAGAATTTGAAGGTGGGAACGGTTCTGGAGGGAACCGGTACTTTTTCGTCGGTTTTGGGGTTTCTGCCCACTCGCGGTTTGCGGGTTTTGAGCTTGAAAGTTCCAAAGCCGCGGATTTCAATGTGGTTGCCTGTTCCGAGGCTGTCCTTGATTGATTGAAGCAATGAATCAACGACTACGGCGACGTCTTTGCGGATGATACCAGTGTTTTCCGAGATGATTTTCACCAAATCTGCTTTTGTCATGGGGCTACTCCTTGAACTTATTTTCTATTGATGGATCGAGCTATTTTTAGCTTCATGTAATAAGACACTCACAAATATGACCTTAGGTTTTGTGTCAAGAAAAAAAACAACATCTCCCAAAAGAATAGCCCGCGAAGCTTTATCAGTCAAGCGGGAATCCACTTTGCGCAAAGCTCTTGCCGCGCACGTCATTAGGAATCTGACACCTCGGTTGAGATAGACTTCAGCTGAATTTATCCTTCCGGCGGGTCGGACAAAAGCGCATGGGGCGTTTGGATGGCAAGCTTCCTAAAATCACGATAGCTGATCAAAGACGCCCAGCCCAGAAAACCTGCCGCCACGACAAACACGGTGGTCAGGTTGAAAACCTTGAGCAGCGTGAAACCCAGTACCGGAGCGATCAATCCTCTGATTCCGGTCATCGTCACGTGCACGCTTTGATACATCGAGGCGTCCTCTTTTCCAGCGAAAAAGATCGAGCTCATGTTCCAGGATATATTCACCGCCGCCATCGCGACCCCAAAGATCAGATATGCCACGAAGACTATGATCACCGGCATCAGCGATGTGCCCTGCCACAGCGAGGAAAGCACAAAGAGCAAAGGGAAAACCATCAGGAGCGCAAAGGATCTGGAGATGAATTTGAAAGGGTGCATACGATCATGAATGCGTCCGATCATTGGGGAAAGCAAGAGCAGTCCCATTTGAGACAAGACACCTTTTGCCATGAAGTTAGCCGTATAGCTGAGCTGCAGTTTGTCCACCAAATAGATGGGAATTATCGGCTGCATCATGATAAAGCCCATGCCATAGATCGAATAGCTGCGTTCGAAAGCGGCAAAGGGTTTGTTGTCCTTGAGCAGCTTCAATGTCCTGTGGATCGGATCGAAGAGGGTCTTGCGCCATTCGACTTTTCCGCAATTTGCTTCGAAGTTTGGCTCTTGAATGCGGATCAGGGAAAGTACCGCGCAACTTACGAATCCACATAAGCCGGTGCCCAGCAGGATCCACCTGAAACTCTCTTCATGGATGTCCAAAAGCCTTCCGGCAAAGAAAGTCACGCTCACCGAAACGAGCATTCCGAGGCTGATCGTATAGCCATAGACCTTCGCGCGGCGGCTGACATCAATGTTTTTCTGATAGATACTGTTTTGCGCGGGAAGCAAGAGCGAATTTGCCGAAAATACCAAGCCCAGCAGCACGAGATATTCGTTCATCGTGGTCAGCCAGATCGCATAGACCAACGTGAGCCTGCCCACGATGCCGGCTAAGAGAAAGTAGCGGGATTTGTGGCAGCTTTTTTCAAAAATGCGTCCCCACCAGATGGAAAAGAAATTGGAGATCGGCCAGATCATCGTCATCAGCATCAATTGCCAATCCTGAGCGAACAATGCCTTGCGGGCAATGATATCCTGCGTCTGGTTCAAGCTTTGGACAACACCGTTAAACAACGCTGCGACCAGCAGCAACACAGCGGTCTGATGCTCGATCGGGCTCAGGTTTTTGAATCGCATTCCAGCCGGTTCTCCTTGCTACATTATTTCACCGGAGCATGACACGGAAAAGATGATTTCTGTCAAGGGGGAAGAAGTGAAGGGGTGGATGGGCGGGAGAGATGAGAGAGGAAAGATGAGATAAGCTGACGCCGATCGAAAACTATCATCAGCACACTGCACATCTCTCATCTCTCATCTCTCATCTCTCATCTCTCATCTCTCATCTCTCATCTCTCATCTCTCATCTCTCATCTTCCACCTCCGCAGCATCGGCATGCTGCGCTACATTCTCCTTAGCATTACGGAGTCAATACGGACTTAGTCCGTAATGAGTCCGTATTGATTCCGTAATGCTAAGGGGGAAGAACCGAATTTCGCACACTGTCTGTGTTCCGTCCTGCGATTCGAACTCCTCTTTTGACAGGGAATGATATATCTATCTTCCATCTTTACTATATGTTCTTTGTTTCTCGATATTTACCCAAGCAATACGTATCGGCAAATTGAGTTTGGGGGTGGGTTATAAGCCTTTATTCCCGTGGTTTGCGCGCCTTCGGCGTAATTATTCTGGTAAAGCCCGATATAAAAATAGATGAGACTGTTCAAGTAAATTCCCTTAAATTTCAATAAATTAGCGTTCCGGAAATCAAGAAAAGTGGGCGAAAGGCATCCTTAGGCAGGGGTTGCTTTGAATTGACATATCGTCTGTACAGTGGACACTTCAGTAAAAATCAATCATTTTTCGTGGGGAAAAGCCTTATGCTTATAGCCGCGACCATAGGGCTGTTTATGGACAATATGTATATTTAAACAAATGATAGAAAATCATTTACAACTTTTGCCTTCTAACTATTGTG
>JAUYAR010000146.1 GCA_030693415.1 Candidatus Cloacimonadaceae bacterium
CCTGACAATATCGAAATCATCTACCTACCTCCATACTCACCTGAGCTAAATCCGATTGAAAGATTGTGGAAGTACATGAAAACACACTTTATTCATAATCGTGTCTTCGATTCACTCAAGCAAATGATGGCACACATGGTAAACGTGTTTGGAGACTTGACTAACGAGACTGTTTCATCGTTGTGCCATTGCAGTTATCTTGATTTATGACATTACAAAATAAACTTTGTATAATGCTGCGGGGAAATCTCCGCTCGCTATGGTTTCACCCCGCTTGAGTTCGGATACCGGGGTAAATGACCTGAATACACACCAGGTGCGGTTTCACAGGCTAATCAATTCACTTTTTCCGCAACATCAGCCACATGAAAAAAGGGCAGCCAATGGCGGCGGTGATTACTCCCACTGGGAGTTCGATCGCCGTCACGCTTTTGGCGATCAAATCGCAGGCAAGCAGATAGATGCCCCCGGTAAAAAGGGATAAAAGGTAGATTTTTTTCTGTCCGGAAGGGACGGCAAACCTCACCAAATGGGGAATGATCAATCCCACGAAACCGATGATTCCAGCATAGGCGACCACGATTCCGATCAAAATGGAGCTTGCCGCAAATATTTGTTTACGCAAGGCGGAAACGTTGATGCCAACGCTGCCGGCATAGATATCTCCGCCGCTGAGGATGTCCAGCGCGGTGGATTTGGAATAGAGAAAAACCAATAGGACTAACGAGATACCGCACAGAACGAGGAAAAAGCGCCATTCGCCGAAACTGAAGATCCTGCCCAGATTGCCCATCAGGGTGCCGAGAATGATCATCGTATCCTTTTGAAAGAGATACATTAATAGCGATATACCGGCGGCAAAAAACATTCCGGCAATCACTCCAGAAATGAGCAGACGGCTTCGCTCAAAGCGTCCCTGCTTTTGTGCCAGACCCCAGACTAACAGCATGGTCGCTCCCGCTCCCAGAAAGCCGCCGAGGGGCATCAAGAGGACCATGCCCAAGACCCCGAAAAGGATCGCACCAAACGCCGAACCGGATGAAATGCCAAGGATATAGGGCTCCGCAAGTGGGTTTGTAAGCATCATCTGATAGACTGAGCCGATCCCCGCGAGCACCATTCCGGTGAGCAGAGTCAGAATCAGCCGCGGGATGCGGACGTGACGGATGATATTGGCATCGGCTTGTCCTTCAAACAGATAGGTACCTATCAAGAGCACGGATATGACAAATAGCAACATGATGAAAAAGGACAGTTTCCTCATCTGCTTTCCTCGCTATGAAACTGATCAAAAATCTCGCGCAGCCTTGCCATCCCAAGTGTTGCGCGTGGCGCGGCACGTTGGATCAGATCGGGATTGATGTCTTTCTCAAAATATATCCTGCGATTGCGAATCGCGGGGATTTTTTGCCAGCCCTTGCGGTTGACGATGCTTTCCAGTGTGTCCTGCGAGTAGCAGATCATGATTTCCGGCATGGCACTGATCACGTCTTCGTTTTTGACCCTGGCATAATCACGCTCGAGCACAGCGAAGATGTTGTCTCCACCAGCGTTTTCGATCAATTCACCCACGAAAGAGGCATCGGAAACGCTCATCAAAGGATCGCGGTAGATTTCGATATAGACTCTTGGCTTGGCGCGGGCGGAAGCGCTTTGCTTTAAGGTGCTTAGGAAGGCGGCGATGCTATCCGCCAAAGCCTTTCCCTCTGTCTCTTTGCCGATAATCGTTCCGACGCGTCTGATCTCGGAAATCATCTCGATCAAGGATCGGGGATAGATTTGTTCCACCCGGAGCCCCAGTTTCTTCAGTTCCTGCGTTATCGCATCCTGCTCCAACGCGGAGGTGAAAACGATCGAGGGTTTGAGGGCGAGGATGGCTTCCTTATTCAGCATGCCAAACTTGCCGACCTTGGTGATCAACTTCAGATCAGACGGATAATTGCATTCTTCGGTGATGCCGACGATATCCTGCAGCCCACCCAATGCGGCAATGACTTCCGCAACTTCTGGAGAGAGAACCACATAGCGGTTTTCAACACTTGCCTCGCGTTGGCGGCAAGCGCTTGAGAAAAGGATCATGGCGATCAAGCTCGAAAACCAGATCAACCGGATTACGTTGTTTTTTATTTTCATATTATTCACATTTGGGATTGTTGGGGCTCGCATGAGTTTCTTGTCAAGAACTTTCCTGCCATCTTCGATCTGAAAACTCTTGCCGCTCATTGGATTGCAAGAGCAAGACTAATCACGAGGACGAAGATCAAGGCAAAGGCGTCTGGGAAACCCAACGAAAGCGTGTGTAGTCTGCTGCTTTTGCCTTTGCTGCGAAAGCCGCGCAGCTCCAAAGCGATTGCCTGAATGCCGCTTTTGGAGATGAATCCACCCAAGACGGAAAGCGCCGTGAGAGCGTAAATATCGATCCTTTGACGCAGGCGGAGCTTGCGCATATCGATCCCCCGCAGGATCAACAGCTGGCGCAGGTGTTTGACTTTGGCACTCACGGCGGGGATGATATGCACGGCATAAAAGATCATGAAAGTGAGCTCCTCCGGCAGGCGCAGCTTGCGAAATGCCAGATCGAAACCATTGTAGTCGATGCGCGCCAAGATTTTGGCGGAAAAAAGAATGATCACCAGTCTCAAAGACAGCATCAATCCCTGATTCAAACCATGTTTGGCGATCTTGAACCGCCAAAGCTGATGATCGCCGTCATTTCCTTTGGAAAAGAGGATCTGAATGATGAGGATCAGCAGCAGCAACGGCAGCATTCGCAACAGGCTGCTTAGCATGGCTTTGCACTTGATGCGCCCAAGCGTGAGAGCGGAAATGAGACTAAGCGCAACGATCAGACCCAGGTTTCCAAGTGTGGAAAGTAGCATTGCCATGCCGGAAAACCAGATTGCCAGTCCGATCAGCGCAAGCGGATGCAGGATTGGGCTCTTTTTGTTGGTCATCTTTTCTGAAGTCATCAATGCTCTCTAAGCAAACCGTTTTCGAGATGTAAGGCTCTGTCGAACAAGGAACCAAAATCTGCCGCAGAGTGGCTTACGACCAGCATGCCCCTGCCCTTTTGTTTCATCAATTCGATCAATTCACACTTCCTGCGGCTGTCCATGGCGTCAAACGGCTCGTCGAGGATCCAGAATTTGTCCATCATAAAAGGCAGCACAGACATCAAAAGTGCACGAATCTCGCCATCGGAAAGCTCTGTATAGGGCTGGTCCCATTTGTCCCGATATTGGCTGACGATTTGTTTCAGCGCCTTGTCCGTAATCCTTTCAGGATGAGCAATATGCCAAATTCGCAGATCGTGGCGGGGGGATAGTCCAAAGAGGTTTTCGTGTGCGTTTTGCAGCAGGAAAACAAGGCTACTGAATGTTTGGGCTGTTGCTTGAGCGAGCGGCTTTCCATGAAATAAAACCTTGCCGTGGGTGGGTTTGAGCAAACCGGTGATCAGTTTGAGCAAGGTGCTTTTCCCGCTTCCGTTTTCGCCCATGAGCAGGATGGAATCCTTGGCTGAAATAAATAAGTTCGTGTCCTCGATGAGCTTGCCCTGCCCGGGATAGAAAAAGGATAGTTCTTTCAGCTCGAAGAGATCGCTCAATTCAAGCTCCCAAGTGTAATGACCTGCGTGCAGAAATCGTCGCAAGCGCTGTCGTGGTTCGCTGCGATGATTATCTTTCCTTGATGCAGTAAAGATTTCAGCCATTCTTTCAAGAGTTCTTTTCCCCCCTCCGAAAGGCTAACTGTCGGCTCGTCCAATAGGATCAATTGTGTGTCCAGCGCCGCGCAAACGGCGAAAAGCAACCGTTTTTTTTGCCCCTGGGAAAGCGTGGACGGATCTTGAGCGTAGATGTGTTTCAGGTGGAATCTATCCGCTGCAACGTCAATGCGCTGCCTGATTTCAAGCGGTTTGATACCCATGTTTTCCAGAGCAAAACTGAGCTCCTTTTCACTGTCCGGAAAGAATATCTGCGCGTCCGGATCGCTCATCTGATATGCCAGATAGCGATAGCGCTCCCTCAGCGGATACGATCTCAATTCTAAGCCGTTCAAAGCGATAGAACCTGCCAGCTCGCCATGGATGTGCTCGGGAATGACACCCGCAATGGAATTTAACAGGCTGGTCTTGCCGCTGCCGTTGACACCTTTGAGGATCAGCAGTTCGCCCGCACGGAGCTTGATGTTGACGTCCGAGAACAGCGCTTTGGCTGCCTTCGGATAGAGCAGGCTCAGCCTCTTTATTTCCAGCATCATAGCCTATGGCAACAGTTCAAAGTAGTCGAAGTTTTCCAGCTTTACCTCAAAGATGGAGGAAAAGGGGATTTCCTTGCTCTCAGCTCCTTTCACCAAGCGCCATTTGCTGTTCGCGCCGAGTTTCCAATCCAGCTTTTTGCTCAGCTCGATCAATATCGATAAGTGATATTTGTTGATCAACGCATATTCGCCCATCTGGATAAATACGACATCCCGCAGCCACATCCCACCGGGGATTTGTGGGCTTTTCATGTGATAGCCGCCCTCGCGATATTCAAGCACCGCATCCTGCAAATGTTTGGGATAGGAAAGAATCGAACTGACACCGTCCCGGCTCAGGATATAAAGCTCGCCGCCGTTTCTGAGTATCTCATCCGGCAAAAACTCCCGAAAAAGCCACCCTTCAATATCTACGAACGGCGTCGGATCACGATGCAAAACAAACTCCTTCAGATAGCTATCGATCAGCATAAAGCCCTGGGGGACGACGATGGGCAGCTCTCCTTCAAGGACCACCCTTGCGACAAAACTGACCCATTTCATCTCTCGTGTGCCGGGAAAGATAACTCGCATACTCTTGTCCTCGAATATCTTGCCTTCACTGGAAAATGCAAGCCAACATTCCAGCGTGTCAAATTCGCTTTTTTCCAACATGGTCATATAGCGGTCTTCGGCTTCAAAGCGGATCCGTTTGAAATCATTATACCCGTTGTCCCGCAGCCACTTGTCGAAACGTATCCCTTGCCAGAGAGAACGCGATTTGTCCTTGAGACTGATCGTGGCAAATGCTTGCATCGGAAGAGCGGAGAGCGCGTCATAGCTGACTTCGCGGCTCATCCCTTCGCAAGTGATTATCGTGAGCGAGTGCAGCATCAAGACCCCCATGCAAATTATTATCAGCAGTATATATTTCATGTTGTTAACCCGGTTTCCCTTAGTGCTTTGAGCACTCCGAAAGAAGCGTATCCGCCGACGATGCCGGAAGCCAATGCCAAAGCCCCAATCCACACTGCAATGGGCAAGGGATGACGAAACAGCAGCACCGCCACGACCATCGCTCCCGTGATATTTGCACATGCGCAAAGCAGCAGATGCACGCCCAGCTTATCTCGTTTGCGGAGAATGAAATAGAGCAGATCGACCACGATTCCGGGAAGGGTGTAGCTGAGCAGTGAGAGCATTCCCTGATTGCCCTGAATCCCGACTACGAGTACGATCAAAGCCTGTAGGAAGCCAAACAGCGTCCCGGTGCCGATTTTCTTTGTCATCATCACTGCCAAGACCAGCCACATCATATAAAAACCACCCGCGATAGAACCTCCGGGAATCATCAACGGAGTGGATATCATCTTCGAAAGCGGCGAAACGATCGGTTTGATCGCGATTCCAATCCCCGCCAGAGTGGCGATCAGGATCAGATCCTTGGTGCTGAAACGTGCTAACATTTTTCCTCATTTTTATCCGAATTGTTTGGAAATTTGCCGTTACTCGCGCTGCAGCGCTTGAGTCCAGCCTTTCCAATCACGGGAGGCAGCGGAGTTTCCTCCCAGCCGCCTATCGGCGATAAGTCCATGGCAAAAAAAGCTTTAGGACATATCGCTCGGCTGAATGCAATGTTTATTCTATGTTCAAATCTGTCAAGTGAGGATCGATCAGACCAAGCGAGTCATATCACCGGTTTTAATCTTAAAAAGGATGAGCTCCACTCCCGCCTCGGCAAAAAGCTGTTCCGCTAATGCATCAGGATAGGTATCCGCCACATAAACCGTTCTGATTTCGGCATTTATGATCAAACGGGCGCAGATGCTGCAAGGCTGATTGGTGCAATATAGCTCCGCCCCCTTGGTGCTTGAACCATTGAGACCGGATTGGATGAGGGCGTTTTGTTCGGCATGCACACCGCGGCAGAGCTCGTGCTTTTCACCGGAGGGGACGTTTCTCAGAGTGCGCAAGCAGCCCACTTCCGCGCAGTGGGAAATCCCCTTGGGGCTGCCGTTGTAGCCGGTGGAGAGGATTTGGTTGTTGCGCACCAACACGGCACCCACGTGGCGGCGCAAACAGGTGCTGCGTTTGGATGCCAAAATCGCCATTTCCATGAAGTAATGTTGCCAGGACGGTCGTTCTTCCATTTCATTTCCCGTATTGCTTTAGTGGATAGCACAAGATTGAGCTTGACAATTTTTGTCAAGTCCGGCTTTTGCATTCCTGATTACGATTGCTCGATTTCACTGTTGATGTTTTGAGCTGAAGAAGAGGAAAGAATGAATAACTATATGGCTTGTTGCGGTTTATACTGCGGTGCCTGCAGCAGCATGATCGCTCATGAAAAAGGATGTGGCGACGAATCTGCCCAAAAAGTCCCGATCGATCCCGATGAAAGTCCCTGTCCCGGATGCGGATCACCGGGCTTGGAGGATTGCGAATTCATCGTGTGCAACAAATCCCACGGCACCGAGTGCTGCGCTTATTGCGAAGAGTTTCCCTGCGAAATGATCATCAAATTCAACCATAGCGAATATGTCCACCACTCCGTCGTGCTGAGCAACCTGAAACGCATCCAGGAAATCGGCAGGGATGCCTGGCTGACGGAGCAGAAAATATACTGGAGCTGCAAATCATGTGGAGCCAGATATCATTGGTATCAAGCCAATTGCGAGAGCTGCGGAGCTATTGGAAATGCGGTGTTTTTGCCTTCTCACTAAGTCATAGAGAAGGTAGCGTCCCGCCAGAGATAAGCGGATATTTAGCGAGCAAGGGCACGATCGCTCGACCGTGCCCTATTGCTCATTCAGACAATGCCTTGGCTGCACCTTATCTTTCAAGGCTCATAGGCATCGTATAGTCATTTGATACTATTTCATCAGCATCATTTTCTTGCGTTCAGATCTGCCGTTGGCGCTGAGGCGATAGAAATAGATTCCGCTGCTCACGGCGTTTCCGCTCTTGTCTTTGCCGTTCCAGACGACGCTGTTTCTGCCGAAGGGACGGGTTTCGTTGACGAGGGTTCTCACCAGTTGTCCTTTCACGTTGTAGATGGAGAGGTTGGCATTGCCGCTTGCGGGCATGTCAAAGCTGATGGTGGTTTCGGGATTGAAGGGGTTGGGATAGTTTTGCAGCAGCATATTGCTGATTGCGGGAATGCCGTCATCTTCGTTGCTTTGTGCAAACGGGAAGACGATCTGCAGTTCCATGATCATGGTTTCGCCGCCATCGTTGATGGGGTGATAGGGTGGTTGGTTTGCAAACGATCCCCAAGTGAAGTCATTATAGAATAGCAATCCAAGCTTTCCGACCTTCTGGTTTCCCTGCATTCCGGTATAGATCACCTTGTCTGCGGGATAAACCCACATGGGTTTGATGCCCGCTAATTGGGGAGTGTCCACTCTGTTGAGCACGATCGGCTCGCTCCAGATTCCACCGTTGTTCGGAGAGACTGAGATATAGATCTCGGGTGCGTTTGCATAGGCGGAATAATCCGGGTCCGAATAATAGTTGTACCATCTGGCGCGCAGGGAACTCTGCCACACGCAAACCATCATGCCATAATCATTCGGTTCGGAGAGCTTGATGTTGTTGTAGTGAAACATCATGGCATCGGTGTGAGCGGTGGCATCCCAGTGCGGGAATGGCCATTCGGTGATGATCAGGGGATATTGATTGGGTGCGGTTCCGCCGTATCCGTCCACGACTCCCCAGGGCTCTTCATAGTCCCAGGGTGTGAAGTATTGATTGACGTTATCCTGCAGATGCTTTTGCGGATAGATCTCGCGCACCGTGAATTGCTGGGTGCCCGGATCGTAGATAAAGCTTTTAACAAACTGCATTGAGGGATAGTAAGTGCTCTCATTGGTTTGCAAAGCCCAAAGCGCAGGAACGTGAATTCTGCCGTAGGTGTCGATGACGGCATTGAGGTGGCTAGAATTGGCGATCCCCCAGGTAAGCGCTGAATCCGGATAGGGCACATCGTTGGCGTCGGTGAAGTAGCCGGGTCCCCCAGGATACTCAGGCGGGTTCCAGGATGGCAGCTCAGCAAAAGCACTCACTCTCGTCCAGGTTCCCTGTCCATAATTCGAGCACATGAAGACGTCCATGTCCTCTTCGATGATGCTGTTGTTTTCAGAATCGGTAGCGAAGTGATATCCGGCATAGAACAGATTGCCCATATTGTCTGCCGTGATGGCGTGGAAGGGGCGTCTCCAGTTCACAGCATCGTGATTCCAGGCATCCAGTTCAGGGATGGACATGTAGCTCCAGTTCAGATCGCCGCCGTTTTCGATATCGATTCCGTTAAAATCAGCATACGCGAAAAAGGGATTTTCACTGGGCGCGGCAGTGTGTGACACACTATTACGAGCCACCACATACACCCTCCTTTTTCCCGCGATGGGGGAGGGTCCTATGACCGCAGTGGGCCAGATGTATGTGTTGTCGGTCGAAAGATAGGGCGGCGGGGCGTTGTAGGGATTATTGAACAGATTGATGACTTCGTTGAACAAACCGGGGATACCTGAAATGAAGGCGTCGGAAGTGAATTGAACCTCCAGTTGGGTGTCCGTGTCGCCATTGGCATGCCAGGCATACAAGGGTTTGCCGTCAATGGGATCCACCGCGATGGTCGAAAATCCCTCGTGGATTTGCACGTTGGTGATCTCATTGTTGTTGTTGACGTTGCACTGGGCGTCAAGATAGGTATAAAACACGCGGCGCGTACCGGTTGATTGACGTCTTCCCATATAGCTGATAAAGTATCCGCCGCCGGCTGAATTTGGGATCACGCGCATCGGCAAGCCGCTGTAGCTTCCGATCATATAATCGTAAAAGTTTGTGATGAGCGAAGTGGGTGGCTTTGTAAAGACCCACTCGGGCACATCGCGATTTACCTGCATCCGCACTCCCTGAGGGATTTCGACTGCTGTTTTTTGGATGCCGGGGGGCATTATTTCGGCGTAAATTGCGCCCAGCATGCACAGGGCGACCGTTAACAACAAGAGCTGTTTCATCATAACCTCCATCTCTCTGTTATGGTTGAGTTTATTTAATCTCATCCGTCCTGCGATGCAGGAACGTATACGATAACTTCATTATGCTCGACAAGTCACTAACCGGCTTTGGAAAAACCACGAAGAGGATTCCCGCCACGGGGTCACGCTATACAATAAAATAATGCGAGGAACCGATAATCCAAAAGTTTTCTTGCTTTTCATCTTTAAAAACGCATTATGCATGTTTGTCATTCAATTTTGCAAGCTCGAAACAAATCCGATCCTCACAAAATCCAAGATGTTTCCAAATAACTCCATGCCGGATATTTAGTCAAGAAAAATCACACTTGAAGGGGTAATTTCCATCAGGAAGACAAAAAAACAGACCAAAAATAGGTTTTGTAATTACCGAAGTCCTCACGATTCTATCTGCAAATCTCTGTCCCTCCGCGGGTAAAAAGTATTTCTGAATCTCCTCCGCTTCTCTCTGAGGTTCTCTGTGTTTTAAGACATATATTCAGCTTGCTTCCTCGATTTTCTCGTCCCGCTTCCGGTCATTATGATCCAGGATTTTTTTGCGGATGCGGATCTGAGCCGGAGTGATCTCCACCAATTCGTCGTCTCCGATATATTCGATGGCTTGTTCGAGGGAAAAGATGCGTGGGGGAATGAGTTTGATGGCGTCGTCTTTGCCGGCGGCGCGGTTATTGGTGAGTTTTTTGCCGCGGCAGACGTTGATGATCAGGTCTTTTTCCTTGCTGTGCTGTCCTACCACCATGCCGGCATAGACTTCGGTGGTGGGATTGATAAAGAAAGAACCGCGCGCCTGGAAGTTATTTAGGGAATAGCCCATCGCGACGCCGTTTTCCATGGCGATCATCGAACCGTGGTTCGAGCCCTCGATCTCGCCTTTGTGTTTGTCAAAGCCGAAAAAGGTCTGATTCAGGATGCCGGTGCCGCGGGTCTCGGTCAAAAACTCATTTCTGAAACCGATCAATCCGCGAGCCGGAACCTTGAATTCCAAGCGTGAATAGCCATCCACCGCTGCCGTCATGTGCACGATCTCGCCTTTTCTAACGCCCATCAGACTGATCACGGTTCCCACGAATTCTTCGGCGACATCGACAATCGCAAGCTCCATCGGTTCAAGCAATTCGCCATTCTCTTCGTGAAAGATCACCCGAGGTTTGGAAACTGCGAATTCATAGCCTTCGCGGCGCATGTTTTCCATCAGGATCGCCAGTTGCAATTCGCCGCGACCCTTGACTGTAAAGGTATCCGCGCTGTCGGTTCGTTCCACGACGAGGGAGACGTTTGTCTTCAGTTCGCGTTGCAGGCGTTCCCAGATCTTGCTGGAGGTCACCCATTTGCCGCTTTTTCCCATGAAGGGCGAATCGTTGATCATAAACTCGATGGCGATGGTCGGTTCGTCGATGCTGATACTTGATAGCGCCACGGGATCATTTTTATCCGCGACCGTTTCGCCCACGTTGATCTCTTCCAATCCCGCGATGGAAACGATATCTCCGGCATAGGCAGTTTTGATCTCTTTTTTATGCACACCTTCATAGGTGAAGATATTTGTCACTTTGTAGAGGATACTGCTGTCATCGCGTTTGAGCAGCAACACTTCGTCTCCGGCGCTCACGCTTCCGTGATGGATCTTGCCGGTGCCCATTTTTCCAAGATAGTTGTCATATTCGATGGCGGAAACCAGCATCTGCAGCGGCATATCGATCTCGCCTTCGGCATCCGGAACTTCTTCGATGATCATATCCAACAGGGGAAAGATATTGTCCGGCGGGTCGCCGATCTCATCTACCGCGTAGCCTTCCTTGGCAGAGGTATAGATGACCGGAAAGTCAAGCTGTTCGTGATGCGCGTTCAGTTCCAAGAAGAGATCGAAGATCATATCCAGCACGTCATGCGCTCGGGCGTTGTGACGATCGATCTTGTTGATGACCACCAGCGGTTTCAAGCCCAATTCCAACGCATTTTTGAGCACATATTTGGTTTGGGGCATCGGTCCTTCGAAGGCATCGACGATCAAGAGCACGGAATCCACCATTTTCATGATGCGTTGCACTTCGCCGCCAAAATCCGCATGTCCGGGTGTGTCCACGATATTTATCTTGTAGTCTTTATATTCCAAGGAGGCGCATTTGGAAAAGATGGTGATCCCCCGTTCTTTTTCGATGTCATTGGAATCCATGACGCGCTCGATGACTTTTTCGTTGTCCCGAAACAAGCCGGTCTGTCTGAGGATAGCATCCACGAGGGTAGTTTTGCCATGATCAACGTGCGCTATAATGGCGATGTTCTTGATTTTTTGCATGATTTGTCCTTATTTTTCCGTTAGGTTGTGCCATGATTCTGAAAGTGCCAATATCGTCAATGTATGTTATCGAAAGTGCTTCGTATTACGTCTCAACCTTGATCAGTCCGCGGACGATATGGAATTACCGACGTCCCCGTCGGTTCATGCGCGACAACCCCATCAGTGGCGCCACATACCGCCGCGTCAAAACCGAAAAACTGCCAATATTATGCAACTGCATATAATATCAAGCAAATCCTGATACGCACCTTCTCCACCCAGAAAATCCCAAAAATCATCTGCAACCTTCAGTTCATGTTCGAGATCGAGCATCCCTTTCATTGTCCACCGGGCATAGGGTTTCGGCTCATAGGGATTGTATGG
>JAUYAR010000147.1 GCA_030693415.1 Candidatus Cloacimonadaceae bacterium
AAAATCACGAAAGTGCTGTCCGGAAGATATGGTCTTAAATCCGAACAAACCGTTCTGAATCTTGCTCTTTCGCTCTGGTTAACAGAATTGATCGATAAAGGCAAACCAATCATGCATGAGCAATCGCTGATTGCCAATCTAAACATCTCCCAAATCTGTCAAGAAAATGTGAAATGGAAGCACTTAGACCACTTATTCTCCAAGTGCTCTGGTAAAGCAGCGTAGAATGGTGATGGTTTTTGAACAGTCTCGGGTGCATCCCCACCTCGCCCCAGAAACATTCTATTGACAGTTATGGCGTGGATAAATAAGCTGCTCATTTGAGTTGTTTCGCACAAATAAACCATGCAAGGATATTGAAATGGAGAAAAAAGAGTTCGACATCTTTGAGCTGATCAGGATACTCCTGCAAAACCGCGTGTTCATCATCGTCTTCGTGGCGTTGTCTGGAATCGCAGCGGTGATTTATAGTCTGCTCACCCCCAAGATCTGGGAATCGCGTGCCAGTTTCTACGTCGTTGGACAGGAAAGTACGGCACTGCCGATAAATATCCCCGGGTTGGGGGGTCTGGCATCGCAGTTTCTGGATTCGGATAACACTCAGAATTCCATCAATGCTGTTTCGGCTTTGAAATCGCGCCGTTTTTCCGAAGATGTGATCCGCCATTTTGATCTGATCAAATACTTCAAAATCTCGGACAAAGATCCGCTGGTGGAGATGGATATTGCCCTCAAAAAGCTGAAAATAAACACCGCCGGTTTCAAGCTGAGCAAGGAAACCGGTTTGGTGGGTATCAGCGTGCAGACCAAGGACAAAAAACTCAGCAAAGACATGGTGGACTATTATATCCTCAAGCTTGATGAATATAACCGCGGACAAAAGCTCACCCGTGGCAAGATGAACCGCGAATTCCTCGAAGAAAGAGTTTTCGCGACCCGCGCGACGGTGGATTCGCTCATCCTGGCAGTCAAGGATTTCCAGCAGACCAACCGCGCCGTGGATATCCAAAGCCAGACGAGCGCGTTGATCAGTTCATACTCCGATGTGATCGCAGCCAAGATGAAGGTGGATATCGAGCATGAACTTGCGCTGCAAAACTATGCGGAGACTTCGCCTCTGGTGGTGGAATTGAAAAGCCGCAGCCAGGCTTTGGCGAAACAGATACGCGAGTTGGAAACATCCAGCACCAAGCTCAAACCCCAATACCTGATCAATATCTCCAGCCTGCCGGATCTCGGTTCCCAATTTGCCCAGCTCAAAATGAATCTGGAGATCCAGTCCAAGGTATTCGAATTTCTCTATCCCCAATTTGAAGCCGCCCGTCTGGAAGAACTGCGCGATATGCCTTCCATCGATATCCTGGACAGCGCGCGCGAATCCGGTTTGCGCCTGAGACCCAAACGTGCCATGATCTGCATCATTGCCGCGGCTTTGGCATTTGTCCTCGCTGTGGTTATCGTGCTCGTTAAAACCGTTATTCAGAATAACAAAGACCGCATCACGGAGATCAGAAACTCCCTTTGAGCGAAGCCGCAAGATGACGCTGAATCGCATCTCAAACTACGTGCTCTATGGACTTTTGGCATCGCTGAGCCTGCTCTTGGCGATCCCAATGCAGATGGTGGAATTCACCCAGATTGGCATTGTCCTATTCATTCTCGTGGCTTGGTTGGTGGTCAGCCTCGTTTATGGTCTTTCTCTGCGCAATAGCTTGTTGTTCAGCGCTTTATTCTTCATCAAGCCGATTCCCATGAGCTTCTATGGCGTGCTGATCATCAGTTCCTTCAGCCTGCTGGGGGAATATCTGCAAAGCGGAAAAAGGACGCTCAATATTCCTTATCCATTTGCAATGCTGATCCTCGGGTGCACAAGCCTTTATGGGCTGATGCGCGCGAGGGACATAGGGGATGCTTCCATCTACTTTCTCGCCACGGCGGTCGCGCCTTTTCTGCTGTTGGTGATTTTTGCCAATAGCCGCCTGAAAGAAAGCGACTTTGTGGAATGGATCAAAGCCGTGGTGCTGGTTTCGGCGTTTCTGGGTATCATCGGTGTGGCGATGGGGATACTCAATCCGCAAGAACGCTATGGCTCGCTATGGATCACAGCGATGACGATCAACGGTTTCTACACGCTATCCTTCTTCTTCGCCATCGCGCTTTCCACCATCGAACCGAGCGTCAAGCTGAAGTATCTGTGGCATCTATGCGCGCTCCTGATCTTTCTCGGAATGCTCTATACCTATACCCGCATCGCGCTGTTGGCGGTGTTTTTTGGTTTTTTCCTGCTGATGCTGAGGCTTGGGCGCTTTCGCTATATCGGTTTTGGGATGTTGTTTGTCATCCCCTTGATCATTCCCGCCTCGATGATGAGCCGCATCCAGATGGGCTTTGATTTTGATATTTCCATCTTCATCCGCTTTCTGGCGTGGTATCATGCCATAGATCAGATAGTGCTGCATCCCTTCTTTGGCATCGGCATCGGGGTGTGGAAAGAATGGTTCATGGGCGTGGTTCCTTTCGATTTTCTCTATGCCGAACACCCGCATAACCTATATCTGAAGATTCTGCTTGAGATCGGTTTATTCGGCTTTCTCGCATATTTTTACATCATCGGCGCAACGCTGCGGAGGCACTATCGAAACTGCGTCAAAAAGAGCGGCAGCATCTTTGATTATATCATCATGACCGGCGTGTTGGCGCTGCTTTTTTCCTGCATGACGGACATCTTCATCCAACAATATTCCATCAGCCTGGTCTTTTGGACCACGCTCGGTTTTCTCTATCTGCGCAGCCGCGTCAATCAAGCCAACCCAATTGAGGATAAATGAAAGAATTTCAAAGACTTGTGGATATAGTAGCGCAATTGCGCGATCCCATTGGCGGATGCCCCTGGGATATCAAACAGACGTCCCAAAGCCTGGTGCCAAACTTCATCGAAGAACTCTTTGAAGCGGTGGAGGCGATCGAGGACAACGATGACCAAGCCCTCGCGGAGGAGCTTGGAGATTTGATGCTGCACATCGTCTTTCAGGCACAGATCGCCATCGAGGAAGGCAGATTCAGCCTGTCCGATGTGCTGATGAAAATCGCGGACAAGCTGATGCGTCGTCATCCACACGTGTTCGGAAACCTGAAATTGACCGACGCGGACGCCGTCAAACAGAACTGGGAGCGCCTCAAGAAAGCTGAGAAAAAAGAACGCGTATCAGTGCTGGAAGGGATTCCCCGCGCCCTGCCGGCTTTGATCTATGCTCAACGGACACAAGAGAAAGCGGCTTCCGTGGGCTTCGATTGGCAGGACATCAAACCGATCCTCGTCAAACTGGACGAAGAACAGATGGAACTCCACGAAGCGCTTGGCAATGACGACGCAGCACAGATCAGGGAGGAACTGGGAGATTTGCTTTTCACCCTCGTCAATCTTGCCCGCAAGCTGCATATCGATGCCGAAAGCGCACTCAAGGAAACCACGCGCAAATTCCAGCGCCGGTTCAACTATATCGAAGATCATTACAGACAAAACGGAGCAGATATTCATGAAGCAAGCCTCGAAGAACTCGACGCCATCTGGGACATCGCGAAAAAACACTAACCGATTTCAGACGCTGCGCCTCTATCTGATCTTCGGCAGCCTGGTCATCTTTGGCTTTTTCGCGGTCTATACCCAGATTCTGATCCAAAACGCCAAGCGCGAGCAGGAATTTGTGCCCCGCATTTTTGCCAAATACATCGCCTATACGGATAGCTACCTACGCCAGGCGGAGCAATATTCCAAGCTGCTCGGCGAGATCAGTTCAAACTATATCCAGTTTGCCACAAACCGCAATTTCCAACAGGCGCTGTGGGATTATGTTAGCACGGAATTTATGCTGAAGAACCCGATTCCGGTGATCATCACGGACGAGTTTCGCGAACCTCTGATCTGGAACAAGGTGGGCGTCTCGCAGGACAGCACCTTTGCCGATCTGAGCGAAGCATCTCAGAAAACCATGCAGGACTTGATGGCAAACATGACGGAATCTCCTTTGATCGAGGAAGGAAACCTCACCGGATTTGCATATTATGCCAAGCCCGTTTCCCTGGAACAATTTATCCGCAAGATAGACTATTCCGTAGTCGTCACCGACCGGCAAAAAAAGCCGCTGTTTTGGCGCAACGTCGAGATCAACGAAGTGGATTCTTATGAGCAAATGAACGACGCGGATAGGAATATCCTGCAGGAAAAGATCGCATCGATGAGCGAGATCCCCATCAGCAACGATGCCGACAGCCTTGGCTACATTTATTTCTCCGCGCCCAAAACCCTTACTCAGATCCGCTTTTTTATCTTCTTTGGGCTGTTGATCGCCGTGATACTGATCCTCTTTGGCAGCTACGGACTACTGCTCTTGCGGCAAACGGAAAAGGACACTCTCTGGATCGGGTTGGCAAAGGAAACCGCACATCAATTTGGCACACCGATCACTTCTCTGATGGGCTGGATCGACTATCTGAAACAATGCCCCACCGATAGTGACAAAAGCCCGAACATGGATGCTATCATCAATCACATGACCACCGATCTCAACCATCTCAAAAACATCGCCTCACGCTTTGGCAAGGTGGGTTCGCAGACCAAACTGCTGCCGGTGGATCTGCATCAACTGCTCACCGAGATCGTAGAGTATTTTCGTCAGCGCCTACCTCATCTCGGCTCACGCATAGACATCCATCTGATCAGCAAGATCGAGGGAATCAACGTGATGTTAGATGTCGAACTATTCAAATGGACACTGGAAAACCTGATCAAAAACTGCGTGGACGCCATGACCAAAGGGGGTGGACACATCATCATCACCGCCACACGCAAGGATAAATGGATCTATCTGCAGGTGCGCGATGAAGGCAAAGGCATCCCCCGTTCCCAGTGGAAGAAGATCTTTGAACCGGGTGTCACCACCAAAACCCGCGGTTGGGGATTGGGGCTCAGCCTCGCCAAACGCATCATCGAAGAGTATCACCAAGGACACATCCGCGTCCTGCAAAGCACCATCGCCGAAGGCAGCACTTTTGAGATCAAACTGCACGAAGAGCATCATAAAAAGGAGAAACCATGAACTACGTTCTCAGCGCCGCCCAAATGAGAGAACTGGACAGGAAGACCATAGAAGAGCTTGGTATTCCATCGCTTGTATTAATGGAAACCGCTGGAAAGAGCATCGCCGAAAGTATCTTCAAAGATATTGATAAGTTCTTCTTTTTGCGTACAACCGTTATATGCGGAAAGGGCAACAACGGAGGAGACGGAGCAGTCATCGCTCGCTGGTTGAAAATCTGGGGACATGCAGTTCGGATCGTCCGCGTCGGGATTGGAAACCCAAGCCCGGACGCGCAATTAAATTTCGACCTCTGTGCCAAGCTGGAAATCCCCATTTTTCACTATGAGAATGAAACTCAACTGGATGAGATGCTTGAATTTGCTGTCGATTCTGCACTTATTGTCGATGCCGTCTTTGGCACCGGGTTCAATGGCGAGCTGGATGATTTTTACCTGAATTTCTTTGTAGCCATCAACGAACATGTCCTGATGCGCGTCGCTGTCGATATGCCATCTTGGGTAAACGCGGACACAGGTTTTACGCCGCTTGAGATTCCCATCAGAACCACCTATGCCATAGGAGCTTACAAATTCGGACACTTTGCCGGCTTCGGAAAACAGTGGTGTGGCAATGTGAAGCTGATCGATATCGGAATCCCAAGGGAATATTTTGATCAGCTCAATCCGGCGCAATTAATCACGGTTGATTCATACGAATATCCCGAACGTTTAAATTTTGCCCATAAGGGTACCTATGGCAGAGTGACTATCTTTGGCGGATGTCTCGGATACACAGGTGCCTCAGTGATGGCGGCAAATTCCGCTCTGCGCGCGGGTGCCGGATTGGTCTTGGTTTTCTGCCGCATGGAAACGACCGATATCTATGCCAATAAACTGACCGAGGCGATCTATTATGAGATCGGAGAAAACGAAAAAGACCGTCTTCCCGCCAAGAAAGACCTGCTGAAAGCGCTGGAAGGAACAGATTGCATTCTGATCGGTCCCGGTCTGGGATTGGACGATTTTGCCCTAAAGGCTCTCACCATTGTTTTGGAAAAATGCACTTGCACAGTGATCCTTGATGCCGATGCTATCACTCTGATCTGCGAAAATCCTGTGCTGTATCGACATCTGGAGAATAAGAACGTCCTCCTCATTCCGCATTGGGGAGAGTTTTCCCGCGTTTCTGGGTTTACTATTGAAGAAATCAGCACAAACATAATGGGATGTCTTTCCCGCTTCGTAAAAAAATACCACGCCAGAGTCCTGCTCAAGTCCTTCACGACAATCTATCACGATGAAGAAAAGACATGTTTCAACATCACCGGAAACGACGGACTTGCCACCGGTGGAAGCGGAGATGTGCTTGCGGGCATCATCGCCTCTTTCGTAGCCCAAGGCATGGAAATCCCGGAAGCCGCTATCAACGCATCATACCTGATGGGTGATACAGCACGAATGTTGGCGGAAAAACGAGCAACCCCATCGATCCTGCCCAGAGACATCATCGAAAACCTCTTTGTCTATGAGCATGAAGATAAGGACTGACCCAAAAGCCGGCATAGCACAAACTGCCGAAAATGAACACCCCCATCTTTTGGCGGAGGAACTTCAGGAAAAACGCGACCCTATCGGGAGAGACTGTTCAACTATTCCTTCATTAAACCTGATCAGTTAGCTTGCTAAATAAGGGAAAATGTGAGCGAAACCTGGCATTTGGCAAGCGTTTTCAGCCTTGACATGTCTTCCATTCTTGCGTCCATATAGACTAAATTGGGAGGGGATTACACGAAAGCTTTGACGGTATCGTTTTCTTTGCGGATGAGTTTTTCCCCCACGTTAGTGCCCGTCTACATTGTGTCATCGGTTGGCTTTTATCACCTGAAGACAGGAGATATCTATCCAAAACCAAAACTAACTCTTTGCAATTCATCTCTGAATCTCTCAGCACTCTGCTCTTGCTTCGCTTATACTCTGCTCTTGCTTCGCTTATACTCTGCTTTCCTCTGTGTTTGTCTCATCTCTCAGCTCTTCCACCTTTGTTCATTCGCAGCAGTGGCATGCTGCGAAGTGAACGAGTGAACCCGTCATTCCAGCGAAATTGATGCGGAATATGGAATTACCGACGTCCCCGTCGGTTCGTGCGCGCAGCTTGAAAATTAAGGGCTTGGAACTGGCAGCCCGGCTTTTTCCAGATCCGCAATTCTGAATTTAGCTCAATATAAGCCCTTTATCATCAGCGGGTAACGACATACCTTACGTAAGGCTTATATTAAATCAAAACTGAAAACAAAAGCGCAAAACGGCAGGCGAATAGCCATAGCCCAAGTTTCGCACGAAATTGGTCAAATTTGCAATTTTGTGCTCGTAAGTCATTGATAAATAGACAGCGCGCTTCCCAAAAACAGCAAAAAATAACCAAAACGGCAACCATAATAAATCTTGACATATATTCGGCT